>NZ_LVCT01000482.1:0-14358 GCF_001647205.1 Rhodococcus sp. EPR-134 | reverse complement strand
CCGTCTTCTCACGGCTCGTCGGATCCGGCGCCGAGAACTGCCAGGCAACAGCTGCCGCCGAGGACACTTCGATCACCGAATCGAGGCCGAAACCGAACAGTGCTGCGGACGACACCCGTGTGCCCTCCGCCAGCGCGATGATCGCTTCGACGACGTTGTAGCTGATCGTGATCGCCACGAAGATGCGAATTCTTCTCGACAAGAGCGCACGCCGGTCAGTCGAGAGCCCGACACCGTCAACGGGCGCAACCATCAGCAGCACCCCTCTGATTCGCTGTCCGGGCAGTACGACGGATCCACCGCGAGTACGACCCCGAGCAGGTCGTCGAGGGCCCGACCGATATGTACATCGGCGAGTTCGTATCTGGTCCGGCGCCCTTCCGGGACGGCCACCACCAAGCCGCAACCGCGCAGGCAAGCCAGATGGTTGGACAGCTTCTGCCTGGTCACAGCCAGTGTTTCAGCGAGGTCGGACGGATACCGCGGGGCGGTCTTCAGTTCGAGCAGTATCCGTGTCCGAGTCTCGTCGGACAGTGCATGCCCGAACCTCGCAAGCACCGCCACGTTGGTCACCACATCTACGCCCTCGATATCCATACGTGCGACAGTACATCGAAAACTGGATTCAGAAAACGATGAACTCCGATGGTTCAAGATCCCACCATCGGGTAACGCAAGCGTGAAGCCACCCAACCAAGCGAACACCGGGAGCCCACATCCGATGAACCGTACAAAAGTCGACGACCACGTAGCGATGGCCGAACTACCGACAACCGGAAGCATCTTCCAGGCCTCGTGGCCGGTGCGTACGGGTGACATCCACACCGACAAACAACTGCGCCTCGACGCGATCGCGCGCTACCTCCAAGACGCGGGCTTCGACAATCTCGTCGACCGCGGCGCCATGGATACACACCCGCTGTGGATGGTACGAAGAACGGTGATCGATGTACTCGAACCGGTCGTCTGGCCGGATCGAGTTCACCTGCAGCGCTGGTGTTCAGGCCTGTCGAACAAGTGGTGTTCGATGCGAGTTCGCATCAGATCCGATGGCGGCGGGTTGATCGAAACCGAGGCGTTCTGGATCAACATCGACCCGAAGACGGGAATGCCGGCATCCATCAGTGAGAAGTTCACCGCCGCCCTGGCATCGACGGCCGTGGACCAGCATCTTCACTGGCGTCGGTGGATCGACCCGACCCCGGACACGACGCCGTCAGCGGATACGCCGTTCCCGTTGCGCTCGAGCGATTTCGACCCCTTCGATCACGTGAACAACGCAATCTACTGGCAGCCCGTGGAAGATGCGCTGCCCGACAGATTACGAAGCGGGCCCTTTCGCGCGATCCTCGAGTACACCCAGCCCATCAAGAGAGGTGAGCAGGTGAGCGTGCGAACCGGCACGAACACGCTGCACATCGACGCAGGCGACGAGGCACGTGCGTCGGCGCGGTGGTTCGCCTTGTCTCCGAAGAGCAACGATCAGGGGTGAAGTTTCCCGAATCCCACGACGGCAGAGTCGGATTGCCAGTCCAGATCATGAACCCGCACCTTGCCGAACTCGTTGCCGCCAACCGTGATCGCAGAGTTGCCGTCCACTGCCACAACGATGTTGGTGTGCTGACCGACCCATCTCGAACTGTCGTAGATCACCACATCACCCACGTTCGGGGTGTACCCGCTACCGTTCTCGGCGTACGCGCCGATCCCTTGGTAATACTCCTGCAAGGTGTACACCCCCGGGATGCGCCAACTTCCGGAGTTCGGGTTGGACAACGGTCGACCGGCTTCCCTCATGATCCAGCTGACAAAGTCGGCGCACCACTCTTCGTCGATGCCGTCGGAATAGAAGGTGCCCGGACGGTCCTGCTCATGCTCGGATTGCAGTAGCTCGAGCACCCGACCTTGATCAGACGTGAGCGCACTCGCGTCCACCGCCGGGAACTCAGCCGTGTCCCAGGGCAGGTACCGCGATGGTGCGATCGCGACGACCACCACCCCAACCACGATCACGACGCCGAGCACCCCGGCAATCCAGAGCACGATGCGGCGTCGGCGGTTCGATTCGGCAGGACTCACCCTTACGAGTGTGCCAGCCTGCCGCGGACCGAATCGCCAACCACCCCGATGACCTGGCAATTCTCACCAAATTCACACGAATGTGCCACCAAACTATTGCGGTGGCACCAAAGTGGTGCCATAGTGATGCCATGGACTTGACACCGTACGTAGACAACCTTCGCCACGAACTCGCGGTGGCGGCCGAAGCAGGCGGAGAAGACGCAAAGGCACTCGCCGATCGTTTGACCGCACCGCTGGAATCAGCAGTGCGACTCACCCTTCTCGACGCATTGTCTGCGGCAGCCGCCGAGATCACGCGTGACCTCGCCCCGGGTTCGGTGGACCTGCGCCTGCGGGGACGCGAACCCGAATTCGTGGTGGCACCAGCCATCAGTGAACCGGTTCCAGCCCCCGTCGAAGAGGACCCGACTCCGGCACCGCGCCCCGTCACGGAGTCCGACGACGCCTCGATGACTCGAATCAACCTGCGGCTGGGGCAAGACCTCAAAGACCGGATCGAGGCGGCGGCCCGGGAAGCCGGGATCTCCGTCAACGCGTGGCTGGTTCGCTCGGCTGCAACGGCTCTGGAAGGCGGCGCGAACAGAAGCACTCCGAGACAGCGCACGTCCCAAGGTTCCGAAAGCTTCAGCGGCTGGGTGCACTGACACCGGCTTCATCTTTCGCACCACCCTCTTTCATCAACCGAGACAACCTCATCGGGAGTATCACCATGCCTACATTCAGCACACCTGACCCCATCACCTTGAACTTCGACGTGGCAGTCGGACACATCCGGATCACGGCGAGCAGCCGCAACGACACTGTCGTGGAAGTGTTGCCCAGCAACTCGTCTCGCGAGGTCGACGTTCGAGTCGCCGAACAAACACGCGTCGAATTCGCAGGTGGCCGGCTGCAGATCAAGACTCCGAAACAGCGCGGCCTCGGCATCTTCGGGAAGACAGGATCTGTGGACATCTCCGTTCAGCTTCCCTCCGGCTCGGAACTCGAAGGCACTGCCGCGGTTGCCAACCTCCGTAGCGAAGGCACTCTCGGACGATCACGGGTGAAGGTTTCCGCGGGCGATTGCACACTGGAAACCACCGGGCCGCTCAACGTCAGCACCGGGGCCGGCGCGATCATCGTCGAGCACGTGGCCGGTGACATCGACACGAGCACCGGGTCCGGAAGCATCCGCATCGGCCGCGTCGACGGCAACGCGGAGGTCAAGAACTCCAACGGCGACATCAACATCGGCACGATCACCGGCGCACTGAAGGCGAAGACCGCCAACGGAAGCGTCGCCGTCGAGCATGCCGAATCCGATGCGAGCGCCGCAACCGCCAACGGCGACATCCGCTTCGAGGCCATCGAGAGTGGAGTCGTATCCGCCAAGACGGCCGCCGGACGAATCCATATCGGTGTTCGATCCGGAACCGCCGCGCGATTCGACGCTCATACGTCCTTCGGCCGCGTCGACAACCAGATGAATGCCACGCACGGTCCGGCTTCCACTGAACGCCGGGTAGACGTCCGGGCACACACCAGTTACGGCGACATCGTCATTCGACGTTCGGAGCCCCGAGAAGAATCCAACAAGAAGATCTAGCGAAAGGAACGCTGATGTCCCGTAAACCAGCCATCACCGCGACGGGCCTGAAGAAGGCCTACGACGACAAGACGGTACTGGACGGAATCGACATCTCCGTCGACCGCGGAACCGTCTTTGCACTCCTCGGCCCCAACGGCGCCGGCAAGACCACCATCGTGGAAATCCTCTCGACCCTCGTTCCCGCAGACGGCGGCGACATCCGCATCGCCGGGTACAACCCTTCCGACGATCCCGACGCGGTGCGTTCGCGCATCGGCGTCACCGGGCAGTTCTCAGCAGTCGACGACTATCTGTCCGGTGAGGAAAACCTTCTCCTCATGGCCGACCTGCACCATCTCGGCAAGGACGAACGTCGAACGCGCACTGAAGAACTCCTGAAGAAGTTCGATCTGATCGACTCCGCGGACAAGCTGGCGTCGACCTACTCGGGCGGCATGCGTCGACGGCTCGACCTGGCAATGACGTTGATCGGACGACCGGAGATCATCTTCCTGGACGAACCCACCACCGGTCTCGACCCCCGGAGTCGACGCACCATGTGGCAGATCATCCGGGAGTTGGTCAAGGGCGGTGTCACCATCTTCCTCACGACGCAATACCTCGAGGAAGCCGATCAGCTGGCCGACCACATCGCCGTCCTCGATCAGGGACGGATCGTCGCCCAAGGTACGGCAGCGGAACTCAAACGGCACATTCCCGGCGGCCACATTCGTCTTCACTTCTTCGACCGAGATCAGCTCGATTCTGCTGCAGCTGTTTTCGACGAATCATCACGTGACGATGCCGCCTATGTCCTCCAGGTCCCCAGCGACGGGGGTGTCCGCTCGCTGCGCTCTCTTCTCGACCAACTCGACGCTCACTCGATCGACGTCAAGGAACTCTCCGTGCACACACCCGACCTGGACGACGTGTTCCTGACTCTGACCGCCACCGAAAGGACCGACGCGCGATGACCACCATGACGCTTGCCTATCAGGACTCGAAAACCATGCTGCGTCGCAGCATTCGACACATCCTTCGATATCCGTCGATGACGGTGATGCTCGTCGGAATGCCAGTCGTTTTCCTACTGCTGTTCGTCTACGTGCTCGGCGGAACGCTCGGGAACGGCCTCGGCCCCGGCGGTGGCGGCCGAGCCGAGTATGTCAATTACGTTGCACCGGCGATTATTCTGATGACCGTGGCATCAGCGGCACAAGGTACTGCTATCTCCGTCGCAACCGATATGACCGCCGGGATCATTGCACGATTCCGAACGATGGCGATCACGCGCACGTCCGTCCTGACCGGTCACGTTCTCGGCAGCCTCCTTCAGACGATCGTGAGCCTCGTTGTCGTCATCGCCGTAGCGATAGCCGTCGGCTTCCGGCCCACTGCAGGCTTCGTGGAGTGGGCCGCGACGTTTGCACTCCTCGTCCTGGTCTCCATCGCCATGATCTGGTTGTCGGTCGCCTTCGGCCTCGTCAGCAAGAGTGTCGAGACGGCCAGCAACCTTCCAATGGTGTTGATCCTCTTGCCGTTCCTGGGAAGCGGCTTTGTCCCCACCGACTCGATGCCGACCGTGTTGCGATGGTTCGCCGAGTATCAGCCGTTCACTCCGATCATCGAGACTCTTCGAGGACTTCTTCTCGGCGAAGCCATCGGAAACAACGCGATACTCGCGATCGGATGGTGCGTCGCAATCACCTTCCTCTCCTACCTCTGGGCACGGAGTTTGTTCAACCGACGCCCGGTGCGCTGACCTCGAAACACACGATCTTCGAGAACAGGTACGGTGTCGCTGTCGTCGAGTTCCGAGGCGATGGCGACATCGTGTGGAAACCCCATGACGATCAACTCGCGCCCTGAGGCGCAGTCCCGTAACCGTTCCTCGTACGAATCCGACACCGCCGTCCAGGCAGTCGCCGCCATCTGCGCCTCGGGCGATGGGGACCCTTCCCAACCAGTCACGGTCAACGCCGTGACAACCGCACCGGCGCCCCACAGATCCTCCACCGCCGGACGCAACTCTCCACCGGGCCACTTTTCACCGGACGCGACTATCGCAACCCTCGATCTCGAACCATGTTCGTGCACAATCCAATCAGCGACGGCGGAAGCGTTCCTCAACGAAGCGCCGACACACACCGCAACCTGAGATGCCAACGCAAACGCGATAGTCGACCCGTTCGGCGACGGCAGCACCAGCCGACTCGGCACCTCGGCTTCGCGAATCGTCTTGGGAGACAGACTGATCTTACCCTCCGCGGCTACGCTTCGCCTCACCGCCAGGACCGCATCGGCATCACGCGCGTAATCGAACGCGCGCTCGTCGTTCCAGGAAAAGGGAAGTACGTCGATTCCCGCGTCGGCGGCAACGCTCAGCGTCGTCGTGAACGAGAGAACGTCTACCACCACTGCCACATCGACGCCGGCAGCAATCGCTTCGGCGCCGCGCAACCCCCAGTCGAATCGAAGTCCGTAATCGAGTTGGCGATGCTCCGGATTCATCGCACCAGCATCTCAGAAACGAATCAGCTTGTCCGGCACGCGCAAGTCATCGTGCTCGTACAGTGCTCGCACGGCAACGGGATCGTCGGCGGCGCACACCGCGGCGACATCGTCCAACAGTAGGTCGTAGTCGGCGCCGGTCTTTCCGTCGTAGGCGTCCGTCATTCGACCCCACTCGTCCCACGGCAGAGTTTCGATCTTGTTCATCGCGGCGAGATCCTTCACAGCGTTGCCTCGGATCTCGGCCGGCCCCCAGTTCTCGGTGCCGTACACCCCGAACTGGGACGCGTCGATCTCGCCGCGTCGATATGCCAGCCACGCCTCACCACCACTGAGGAATTCTCCCGGCTGCAGATCATGGGCGTGAGGAAGGACGCTCTGTCCGAGGATCTCGGAATCGATGCGGATCCACCGCTTGCCCGCGTCGTCCCAGTACTCGGTGATCCAGTGGTCCACGCCCTGTCCCGGTTGAAAGTAGGTGGCGAAACCACAACGGACCCGGGCGGCAAAACCGCGGTAGCGCAGAAACGCACAACTCAAAACTGCAAAGTGCCGACAGGTTCCGACGAGCCGCTTGTCGGGTTCACGGGCGGAGGTCACCGGTGCCGGATCGAGCGCAAGCAGGCGTTGGAGCAGAACGCTTGCCGGCCAGATCTGGTTTTCGTCGAATCGGTCGGCAGGCAGATTCAGCGACTGAGCATCGGTGGGTTGGACCACCAGGTACGGCACTACCCGGCATATTTTCACGGGGTCGGTGGAGAGCGACTCGAGGGCGAGCATGTCCACCCCGTCGATGCGGGTGAACGGTCCTGCTGATGTGTAGTCGAGAACCGCCGTCATGGGCGGAGGTTAACAAACACTGCCGACACAGCAACTCCACTATGGTTAGGGTCCCATAACCATGAAACCCGAGGTTGCCGTGAACCCTATGTTGAGCCGCCGTGCCATGCTGTCCGTCACTTTCGCAACAGCAGCCGGTTTCGCCCTTGCTGCCTGTGGCGACAGCGCGAAGGACGAATCCACTCCCGGCACCGAAGGTGCTCACGCCGAGGCCAACGCCTTCCCGGTGACGATCGACCACAAGTTCGGCTCCACCACCATCGAGCAGGCACCCAGCCGCATCGCAGCGGTCGGTATCGGCGACGCGGACGTTTTGCTTTCCCTCGGGCTGACGCCCGTCCTGGTCCCGGTGTGGAAGGGATCGACCGACGACGGAATCGGCGTCTGGGCCGACTCCGCAGTCCAGGGCGCCGAGCCGACGCCATTGGCCAACGCCACCACCGATTTCGACATCGAAACGATCGTGGCTGCAGCGCCTGACCTGATCATCGCCGTCAACAACGCGATCGACGAGGATCTGTACAAGCAGCTCAGCGCCATCGCGCCGACGGTGCTGCACGCCGCCGATCAGACGGATTGGGTTCTGCCCTGGCAGGAAGTCACGACCCGTATCGGTACGGCTGTGGGCGTTCCCGCGCAGGCAAAGAAGGAGGTCCAGGAAGTCGAAGACCTCATCGTTCGCACCCGCGCGGAGAACCCCCAGTTCGAAGGCAAGACAGCAGCTCTCGTCATTCGCTGGAGCGACGGAAATCTGCGAGCGTTCAGCCCCGAGGCAGCGCGGGCTCAGCTGCTCACGCAATTGGGATTCACGGCGCCTGCCGCACTGAAGGATCGGTTCGCGGGCAAGCTGAACTACGAGATCTCCGCCGAGAACTACGACCTCCTCGAGTGCGACTACCTGCTCTTCGACAACTACGAGAAGGCTCGCGCCGAGATGGAGTCGCAGCCGGCGTTCACCAATCTGAACGTGGTCGAGACCGGAGGCCTGATCAGCTTGGACCCCATCGTCAGTGACGCGGTGTCCATGCCGAACCCACTCACCATTCCGTTTGTGCTGGAAGATTTCGTCGCAAAGATCAATCAGACGATCGCGGGTCGATAACTTTCGTTCGGCCTGACCACACCCACAACACCACAGCCGACACGGCCACGCAGAGCGCAACGATCACCCATGGTGACGCCGGCGCTGCGTGGCCGTTGTCGACGAGGTCGTACACGAATCCGACTCCCACGGTTCCCAGGAGCGCGAGCAGACCGCCGATCGTGTTGAGCATGCCGAAGTGCGCTCCGAGGTTGCTTTCACGACCGAGGATCGCGATGGTGTCTCGCATCGGCGGCACCATCAACATCTGTCCCAGGTGCAGCAGCCCGATCCACACCGCCAGACCGACTATCTGCGTCGACGCCGAAGCTGCGGAGTCGACGCCGGTGACCAGCGGAACCAGGAACGACACCGAAATGAGCACAAGCCCGAAGGTGATCGCGCGCCGATGCCCGATGCGGTGGGCAACCGCGACCGTCGGTCCCTGCCCGACGATCACCAACACCGCCGCGCCCACGTAGAACCATCCCAGCGCCGACTGCGAACCGATTCCGCGCTCGAGCTGTTCCGGAAGCATCAGGTACAGCTGGCTGTACGCAACCAGCTGAAAACTGCAGAGCGTCGCGAAGAGCAGAAAGTTGTTGTTGGTCAGGACACTTCGCCAGACGTCGCGCAGCGTATAGGTCGACACCGGGCCGTCGTGGGCATCGCCCGGTCGGGGGAACCAGATGAAGAACCCGACCCACATGATCGCGAAGAGCAACGCGGCGCTCGACGCCGTCCACGAGAACGGAAACATCAGGAGAGCAGCTCCCAGCGCCGGACCGATCACTGTTCCCAGGCGGCTGCACATCTGTTCCACTGCAAACAAATCGGTACGACGCATAACTCCGGCGGACTCGAGTTCGCGTCCGTACTCCGCGTTGGCCGACTCCACTGCGGGCGCGAAGAGCGCGGCAGCAAAGCCGACCAGGAGCACGCCGACGATCACGGCGCTCATGCTTTCTGCCAGACCGAGCATCAGAAAACCGACTACACGAACGGCTATGCCCAGCAGGATGATCGGACGCTTGCCGAACCTGTCGGCGAGGCTTCCACCGATGAAGAACATGCCCTGCTGACTGAACATCCGCAATCCGAGGACGAGGCCGACAATCCAGGCCGCAAATCCGAGGTCCTCCGAAAGGTGCACCGCCAGAAAGGGGACAACCAGATAGAACCCGATGTTGAACAGCACCATCGAGAGGAGGAGCAGCTTCACCACCGGCGGCAGGACACGAACCTTCGCGAAGGTCTTGTTACCGGGGAAACGCTCACTGAGTACCACGATCAGAAGACTATTGCCCGCACGGCGTTCTGTGGAAATCTGCCATTTTACAATTGGTTAACTGTCCGTTTAGGTAGCGATGGTAATCATCTTCCGGGGGTTCGAGCACACGACAACGAGAGCCGGGATTTGATGAATGGATTGACGCGCCGCCAGATGGTCAAGGCGATGGCGGTAGCCGCGGGCACAGTCACCGCGAGCGCATTTACATTGGGTGCCAATACCTCCGTCGCGGGGGCGAGCCCCGCGCAGGAGATCAAAGTGCTCTCCCTCAACACCTGGCACGGCGGAACCAAGATCAACGGTGGCCTGCAGCTGATCGCCGACATGATCATCTCGACACAGGCGTCGATAGTTCTCCTGTCGGAAGCCGGCACTGCGACAACTACATTGGCCGACATGCTGACCAAATCAGGAACCACCTTCTACGGAGCAGCGTCCTCCGACGTGGGGATTCTCTCCAAGTTTCCGATCGAGGAAACAGCCGACCTGAACTCGATGATCAAGGCAGTCGTGACGGTCGACGGCAAACAAATCGCTGCTTACTCGGCACATCTGGCCTACACGTCCTACGCGACGTATCTACCGCGCGGATACGGCGCGGGTGTTCCCAAGCCCGGAGAGTTCTCCGAGTTCGGCTGGAACAAGATGCCGTCCGGTCCGGTCACGGACCCCGAGACGGTTCAGCGCGTGAACATCAATTCGGGACGACCCAAGGCAATTTCGACGTTCGTCGACGATGCGGCAAAAGAACGGGCCAAGGGCAGATCCGTCATCCTCGGTGGCGATTTCAACGAACCGTCGGCCCTGGATTGGACCGACGGCACGCGAAATCTGTTCGACCACAACGGTGTAGTCGTTCCTTGGGAATCCACCCGCCTGCTCGACCAAGCCGGATTCGTCGACGCTTACCGCAGTAAGTACCCGAACCCGGCCACACACCCGGGCTTCACCTGGCCGTCCGACAATCCCGACGTCGACACCTCACAGCTCACCTGGGCACCCGAGGCAGACGAACGCGATCGGATCGACTACATCTTCGCCGATCGCGCTTCCGACCTGAAGTTGGGATCTGTCGGGATCATCGGCCCGCGAAAGACGATCGTGCACAACAAAAGAGTGGAGGAGGACTCCCAGGACAACTTCATCGCTTCACCGACGCCGTGGCCGACCGATCACAAGGCCGTTCTTGCGACGTATCGTTTTGCCAGCTTCGGCGGCGGATCATCTACCGGTTCGTGGAGCGGTTCCTGACAGGGCATCTCGTAGCCAGTCGATCATCATCGGCGTCAACTCGGGCAGCTTGGTCACTGCGCAGTGCCCCGCATCCGGGATGACGTGTACCTGCGTGTTCGGGCGCTCCTCGAAGAGAGTGGTGTCCGAGAGCGGGATGTGAACGTCGTCGGCCCCGTTGACCACAAGCATCGGGGTCCGGCCGTCGTCGGCGGTCATCAAGACACTGCGATCGAAAGCACGCAGACCCTGTACCAGCGCCTCTTTGGTTGCCGGGGCATCGAAACCCAGTGCGTTTCCGACGATGTCACCCATGCCGTAGACCAGGCGCTCCGCGTTCGCGGTCTCGAACGCGCCCTTGACCGGGGCGCCGATGTTGATCACCGCATCGACGGCGCCGGTCAACCCCGACCGCACGGCGAAGTTGCCACCGAAGGAGACTCCCAGGTGTGCCACCTGGCCATTGCCGAGGGCGCGAGCCGTCGCCACCAGTCCGTCGATCACCTCGTCACCGAAGGCGTCGAGAGGAACCGGTGATTCACCAGTTCCCGGCTGGTCGAAAGCGACAACAGTCACTCCGGCGTTCTTCGCGAACGCACTGACCAACGGATGCATGTCCATCTTCCAGCCGTCGACGCCGCCGCTGAGCAACAGGGCGGGTGCGTCTTCGTACCTTCCGTCCACGGAGAGAATGTGTACCGGTAGCTCGATCTCGCCGTTTCGGTAGGGCAGGGACAGGATTCGACGCTCGAACTCGAGCCCGAATCCCGGTGCTGCCTTGACGTATTCGTCCACCTGATTCTGCAGGGCCCGGCGCCGCGAATCGTTGGCCAGGACGGGGAACTTGGCGATTCCGTAGATCATCGCCGCGAGTGAATGATTGCCGGCCGCGGAGTACTTTGCTGCCAACGCCGACCACTCGTACGACCAACCACCCGGCGCGTCGGCCCAGGTCGAGTGGATGGACGCGCGCAGTTCCTCGAGATCCGAGACGGGGAGCCCGAAGCTCAGAAACTGTCCTGTGCGCTCTTCGAAGAGGCCTCGGTGATCGACAGGAAATTCGTATGACATGGGAAAACACCCCTCAATTCATCTCTAATGCAACGATCAGTTGCATTAGCTCAGTGAACCACGTGCCTCCAGCTAACACAACACCTTGTTGCGATAAGGTTGGCTCATGACTTCGACACCACAACGGCCCGGAGGGCGTAGTGCCAGGGTGCGCGAGGCCGTCCTGGCAGCCACGGCGGCCGAATTGTCCGAACGCGGATTCGCGGCGATGACTATCGAGGACATAGCCGCCCGCTCCGGAGTCCACAAGACCACGATCTACCGGCGGTGGAGCACGCTGTCCCAGTTGGTGGCCGACGCGGCGATCGAGGTATCGGCAACCACCGTCCCCATCCCGGATACCGGTTCCATCGAATCCGACCTGCGCGAGATGGCCAGATCGATAGTCGCACTGGTGACCAGCGAGTCGGGCGGCGCGTTGGTGGCTGCACTGTTCTCCGACGCGGTCCGCACGCCCGAGGTCGCGAGACTCAAGCGCGAGTTCTATTCCGCACGTTACGAACTGGCAGACATCGTCGTTCGCCGAGCAGTCGAGCGCGGGGAGATCTCCGAGAAGGTCTCGGCCGCTGATCTTCTGGCGGCCGTCGCCGCACCCATCTACTATCGCCTGCTGGTCGCCGATCTACCCGTCGACCAGTCGGTTGCCGATCGTGCTGCTGCCGGCGCGCTCGCCGCGGCCCGCGCCGGGGCACTCGATCAGATCGAATGAGCCAGTGAATTCAGAGCTTCCACGATTGCCTCGTTGAATCCGCCACCGCCATGCCCGGCGTCGTCGAGCACCACCAACTGACTACCCGGCCACCGCTGGTGGATCGCCCAGGCAGTATCCAGTGGACCGGAAATGTCATACCGTCCGTGCACGAGAATCGCGGGAATCTCAGCGAGACGGTCCATTCCGTCCAATATCTGATTCGGCGCCAGGAAGCAGTCGTTACCCCAGTAATGCGTGACCAGCCTGGTCATCACCCGGCGGAAGTCCGGATTCTGGTATCGAACACTCGGAGTCCACCCCGGCATCAGCGACACGTGCACGTCTTCCCAACGGCACCACTGCAACGCGGCATTCTCGCGCACAACAGGATCCGGATCGGCAAGCAGTCGCGCGTACGCCGCGGGGAGGTTTCCGTCACGCTCGTCCACCGGCAACGGCGCCACGAACTCTTCCCATTCACGCGGAAATACCCGGCCCATGGCACGGGTGATCCACTCGATTTCGACCCTCGTCCCGCCGGTGATCGCGCCCAGGGCCATCGCTTGCACCCGCGCGGGAAACGCCTGCGCGTACACCAGACCCAAACTCACGCCCCAGGAAAGTCCCGTCACGATCCATCGCTCGATACCGAGATGCCCACGAAGACGCTCGATGTCTTCCACAATGTGCGCCGTGGTGTTCACGGTCAGATCGACGTCCGGACTGCTCGCTAGCGGAAGACTGCGCCCACAGCCTCGCTGATCGAACAGAACTGCGCGAAAGACTTCGGGATCGAAGAAACGCCTGGCGCCGACAGTGCATCCCGAACCGGGACCGCCGTGGAGGTAGAGAACCGGAATGCCCGCAGGATTGCCGACTGTCTCCCAGTACAGACTCTGACCATCCGCCACTTCCAACAGACCGGACTCGTACGGTTCGACGGGCGGGTACAGGACAGCAGTCATAGGCGGTGATTCTTCCATCAAGCTGCCTACTCGAGTAGGCAGCACGCGGCCGAGCAATGGCCTAGCGTGGACAGGACACCACTGCGACGGGAGTACACCAGATGCGTGATGGGTTCAGGTTGCCGGGATACGGCGGCGCCGCAGTCTTCCTTCGCAGTCATGCGGTTCCCGCCACTGTCTTCGAATCCGACGTACCCACACTCGTTTTCGACGTCGGGCTGCTCAGCCCCGACCGCTTCAATCAGTATCTCAGCCGACATACGGACGACGGATTCGTCGAACGGCTGGCGGCGTTCTTCTTTCACGCGGCCGCAGACTTCCATCCCGAGAAATCGCTTCCGGCGTTCACCGACGAACGACTCGGGCTGATGATCTCGGTCTGTTCCAGCACCGATCGAGAGGTGGAACTCGACTTCTCACTCGCCGAGGATCCCGAATCGGAGGACACCGAACGCGACGAGATGACCTTCGAGACAAGCCGAGTCGTCCTCGCGACCTCGGCGCAGACGGTTTCTCGACTGACCGGTGGAGTAACCACCCACTTCGACGGGGAGTTGTAGAGACATGGGTTTTCTCTTCGAGGTTCTCGATTTTCCCGAAGGCAGTCGGATGACCGATCTGTGGAACAACACATGGGCTGAGCCGGCAATGGGCGAGGAGATTGCCTCCGGCCACTTCATTCATCTGGGCGACGATCAACACGTCGACGTGGAGACCGATTTTCTCAGTAGCCACCTACCGTTCAACGTGGCAGGCTTCGGTGGAGTCTTTCCCGACGGCAAACCTTGGATGTTCGTCATGCAGAAGGCGCCGGCGGACCTCGCGACCAGGCTTCGCGGCGAGGACGATCCGCACTCACTTCTGCGCGGATCACTCGACCGCGCCATGTCTTTCAACCCTGATGCACTGGTGGCCGAGGAATTGTCCTGGAGGCACGCCGATCTGGTGAAGGTGTACGAGGAAGAGGGAATCCCTGCGGTATCCGTCGCGGGTTGGTCGGTTGCGGATCTCCTGCGTGGCCTCTTGGCG
>NZ_LVCT01000481.1:0-5441 GCF_001647205.1 Rhodococcus sp. EPR-134 | reverse complement strand
CAGACGTGTTCGCCGGTTGGGTCAGCGGACTGCGGTGATGTGACGGAGGAGACTCCACCCTCCCGATATTTCGGAGTAGACTCATTTATGAGCGTGATCCGAAATGGAACGAGGTGAGCGGGATGACGAAGCCGGACCAAGAGCTGGGCCGTCGCGAACGCAACAAACTCGAGAAGCAGACACGCATCTTCGACGCCGCTGCCGAACTGTTCGCGGAAAAGGGCTACAGCGCAGTCACAACTCAAGAAATTGCCGACCGCGCCGATGTAGCCGGCGGCACTCTCTTTCGTTACGCCGCAAGCAAAGCCGAGTTGCTGCTCATGGTGTACAACGCTGAATACCGCAAGCAGATCGAATTGGGAGAAGAGCGTGAAGCCAAGTCGACCGTCACAGAAGATCGTGTGCTCGAACTGGTTTCACCCCTGCTGATCGCAAGTCGCCGAAACGACGAGAACACCGGCATCTACCAACGCGAGGTGTTGTTCGGTGAGCCCAGCGAGTGTTTCCGGGCCGAAGGCCTGGAACTCTCGCAGCGCCTGCAAACGCGGATTGCGCAAATCTTGCACGAGGCACACCCCAACCACACCACCCGAACCACCACTGCAGCGCGAACGATTTCCAACGTGCTGCACTTCGAAATAGCCCGCGCGGCATTGGACCGGATCACGGCTGACGAACTCACGAACATCGTTGCCGCACAGGTCCGATTGACGCTTGCCGGACTACCCACCGAATAGGATTGAGGATCGAAAATGACTGAACTGAAGCAGATCACCGTTCTGGGTACCGGAGTTCTCGGCTCACAGATCGCCTATCAGACCGCCTATCACGGCTTCGACGTCGTCGCGTACGACATCAACGCCGAGGTCATCGAAAAGGCCAAGGCTCGGTTCGACTCGTTGGCCGCGGCCTACAAGGCCGAGAACGTCGAGGGTGCCAAGGAAGGCAAGGCTGACGAAGCGCTGCAACGTATTACGTACTCGTACGATCTAGGCGAAGCCGTCGCCAAGGCCGACCTGGTCATCGAGGCAATTCCCGAGGACATCGCCATCAAGCGCGACACCTACGAGAAGCTTGCCACGGTTGCTCCTGAGCACACGGTGTTCGCTACCAACTCCTCGACGCTGCTGCCGAGCGATCTCAAGGAGTTCACCGGCCGCCCCGAGAAGTTCCTCGCACTGCACTTCGCAAATCACGTGTGGGTCAACAACACTGCCGAGGTCATGGGCACCGAGTCCACCGACCCCGCCGTGTACCGCGAGGTCGTCGAGTTCGCGAAGAACATCGGCATGGTGCCGATCGAACTCAAGAAGGAGAAGGCGGGCTACGTACTCAACTCGCTCCTGGTCCCGCTCCTCAACGCGGCCTCCGACCTGCTGATCGACGGCATCGCCGATCCCGACATGGTCGACAAGACGTGGCGTATCGGCACCGGAGCCCCGTTCGGCCCCTTCCAGATCATGGACGTCGTCGGGTTGACCACCGTCTACAACATCTCCTCCCAGGGCGGCGAGAAGCAGCGCGAATTCGCCGACTACATCAAGAAGAACTACATCGATGAAGGCAAGCTCGGCGTCGCTGTCGGCGAGGGCTTCTACAACTACAAGGGCTGACCGACTTACCGGCTCACCGCGCGGTGGTTACGACGTGAATTCACGTGGTAGCCACCGCGCGGACGTCTGTTGTCAGTAAGTCCGAAACCACCCTGAGCGATTGTGACGCAAGCTTCTTCACGTGCGAACCCATCATCAGGAGAGATCCCCACATGCGTCGTTCCGCCATCTCGGCACTCACAACACTGGCACTGCTCGGCGCCGGAACATTGGTCAGCACTCCCGCTGTCGCCGCTCCCCTCGCGTGTGGCGGAATCTCCACCGGTTCGTTCTCAGGCTCCGCCGGCGGATCGGAGTACCTGTGCGCCAAGGAAGGTGATCTCCTGGACGTGCGCATCGGCGACGTTCACGCGACACAACCGTCCCTCGGCTACGACGAGGTGTACTACAAGCTCGGGCGATACACGCTCGGAAAAGACACGATCAACAAGAAGTTCGACGACTGGTGTGAGGCGAACGGCCAGATCCAGGCCGCGACCGCTACTGCGGCGTCGACGCTGAAGGACCCGTCGTCCTTCACCTGCCAGATTCCAGTGGGTCAGGAAACCGCCGAGAGCATCGCGCCCATGAAGACCGTGGTCGTCGGACCCCGCGGCGATCTCTACCTGACCGACGGTCACCACACCCTCACGTCCTTCATCGAGACGGCCGACGGCGGTCCCGACCTTCACGTGCGACTGCGGGTTCTCGGCAACCTCAGCGGCCTGAGTGAAGGTGCCTTCTGGACCGAGATGGAAAAGAACAAGTGGGTCTGGTCGCGTGACGTCGACGGAAACCAGGTACCGGTCCAGGCTCTGCCGAAGAGCGGCGGCCTGGCCAACTTCGCCGACGACAAGTACCGCAGCTTGATGTACTTCTCCCGCGACATCGGATTCGCCGCAGGCACGATTCCGTTCCAGGAGTTCTACTGGGGCGCCTGGGTCCGCGACACCGCGCCCGTCGACCTCACCAACTGGAATCGCGATGATCTCTCCAGCTACCTGGGCACCGTGAAGTCGGTGACCAAAGCACAGACAGCGTTGACGGGCGATGCCGTCGTCGACAGCGGATTCACTGCCACCGATCTTGGCGTCCTGTCGGCCTGGAACGACGGCAAAGCCGAGTCCAAGGGCGAGTTCGCAAAGCTGTCCAAGCCGTACACAGACGACAAGCCGGGCAAGATCGCCTACGCACTTGCCTACAAAGCAACCCTCTGACCTGCTCAGATCCAAGTCACACCAAGCAGACTTGACTAAGGTAAGCCTCTACTCAGTAGTCTGAACCCATTCGGGTGCCGCTTCATCGAAGCAGCGACGCCCTGCCCTGACGGAATACATGCCGTCGTATCTGCCCGGTCGAACAATCTCCGGGCAACCAGGACAGGGAGAAGGTTGCTGCAGTGAGCACGTCCATCGTCGGTTTGTACGACCCCGCAGATGACAAGAGCAGTTGCGGGGTCGGGTTCATCACGCGCAAGGACGGCGTGCAGACCCACGATGTCCTGATCAAGGGCCGCGAAGCGCTCTGCTCGGTTCCGCACCGCGGCGGTATGTCCTCCGAGGGCGTCGGCGACGGCGGCGGCGTCTCGGTTGACCTCTCCCTCCGGTTCTTCCGCAAGGTAACCGGGCGCTCCGACCTTCGCGCCGGACGCTTCTGCGTCGGCAACTTCTTCCTTCCGGACGACGACGCCCAGCACGCTCGCGCTGCCGCCCTGGTCGAACGTGAACTTCTCGATCGCGGTTTCACCACTCTCGCAGTGCGCGACGTCCCGGTCGACAACTCGGCGATTCGGCCGGCCGCGATCGCGCATCAACTTCCGGTCAGGCAGTGGATTTTCGAGGTGCCCACTCCTCGCACCGAGCCTGCGGTAGTCGATCGCCTCGTGCACGAAGCTCTGCTCGCCATCGAAGCCATCGCGTACAACACCCCTGCACTACGCGGGTTGTACCCACTCTCGCTCAGCGCGCGAACTCAGGTTCTCAAGGGTCGCTTGAACTCCGACGAAGTGATCCCGTACTTCCGCGACCTGGTCGACCCCGATCACGCCGTGCACACGATGTACTTCCATACGCGGTTCTCGACCAACACGGACCCGCATCCCACGATGGCGCAGCCGTTCCGGTTCATGGCTCACAACGGAGAACTGAACACGGACAAGAAGAATCGGCTCTCCGAAGCTGCTGTCGCCAGTGCAAAACGACGTGCGATCGTCCGTCCGCCCGGCCAGTCCGACAGTTGCCGACTCGATCAGACCCTGGAAGCACGCGTCATCGAGGACAGTGTCGACCTGGTGACGGCTGTGGTCTCGATGATGCCGCCGGCCTGGGAAAACGACACCACTCTCTCCCCCGCAGTGCGTGCGATGTTCGAGTACTTCTCGCTGTACGAGGAGAAGAACGACGGACCGGCAGCGCTGGTGTTCGGCGACGGCACCATCATCGGTGCGCGCCTGGATCGCCTCGGTCTGCGTCCACTACGCACGATCGAGACGCACGACTACGTGTGCGCATTCTCCGAAGCCGGACAGATCGCGTTCGCACCCGAGACGGTGATTCACCGTGGCCGCGTCGAGGCCGGCGGAATGTTGTACTTCGATCATCGCGATCGCCATACCTACACTGCCCGCGAAGCTCTGGAAAAGATTGCCGCTCAGCGCGACTACCAGTCGTTGCTGGAGCAATCGCGAATCCTGATCGAAGACATTCCCGCCGTGCCAGCGGAGAAAGTCAGCTCCCCGACCCGTTACAACGGCACCTTCGAGATACATCAGCGCTACATGGCGTACTCCCTGGATCAGGAAAGTTTCAAATTCCTGATGGATCCGATGCTCACGCACGGAGCCGAAAAGGTCTCCGCCATGGGTTACGGCAACGCCATCAACGCATTCAGCGACCGCGAAGGCGGTGTGGCACGTTACTTTTCACAGCGATTCGCCCAGGTCACCAACCCTCCGCTCGACAGCATCCGTGAAGCGGACGGTATGACCCTCCGGGTCGCATTGGGTGCGAAGATGTCCCCCGGACAGGGCAAGCAGATCGTCATCGCCTCGCCGATCCTCGGGCACCTGGACATGCTCAAGATCCGCGAACAGAACCACACTCCGCACCGCCGCTTCGAAATGCTCTACCCCGCCGAGGGTGACGCGCAGGCAATGGTCGACGCGATGACCGCGCTCGGCGATGCTGTTGTAGCCTTCGCGGCCGAACAGGGCGGAATCGCAGTCCTGACCGACCGCCACGTATCTCACGAGCGCGCAACACTTCCCGCGATCATGGTCGTCGGAGCATTGAACCAACGCCTCATCGACGCGGGCCTGCGATTGCGCGTCTCTCTCATCGTGGAGAGCGGCCAGATCGAGTCCTCACACCACGTTGCGGCCGCACTCGGTTTCGGCGCTTCCGCCGTCTACCCGCTGTCCGTTCAGTTGCGAGCCGAGGAGAAGTTCGCCGCTGACCCGGACGCCGCGTTCCGACGCTTCGCGAAGGCCGCCGAGAAGTCCCTGATGAAGACGATGGGACGCGTCGGTCTGTGCACCGTCGAGAGCTACATCGGTGGAGAATTCTTCGAACCCAACTTCCTCGACACTTCCGACCCTGTTCTGCGCCAGTGGTTCCCCAACATGAAGTCACCGGTGGGTGGCGTCGGTTTCGACACCGTCGCGGTGACCTCGAAGCAGTGGCACGAGCGTGCGAGCGAAGTCGGGGGCGAGAAGGATCTGCCACTGCTCGGCCTGTTCAAGGAGCGTGCAGACGGCGCAGGGCATTCGTTCGGTACCACCGCGGTCCGTAAGTACGTCGAACTCACCGAAGAGAAGATCGCGTTCGACAGTCCCTCCGGAACAGAACAATT
>NZ_LVCT01000480.1:0-1528 GCF_001647205.1 Rhodococcus sp. EPR-134 | reverse complement strand
CCGAGCAGATCGACGACTTCGACATCACCGCCGGGTACCGGGACTTTTCCACTGTCATGGCTGCGGAACGATCGCGTCGTCCCGCCGCGTTGCGCGATGTCATCTCCGTGCCCGGTGATGTCACATTTGCGGTGACGACAGCCGAGTTCACCGACCAGATCAGCCGATTCTCGGTGCGCGGCAATAAGACGATCGTGATGCGTGGAATCCGGTGTGAATCTGCCGCGGACGGCCGGTACACACTTAGCCTGGACGGTCCACTGGCCGACGACACCGCTCGGGTGGTAGCACTCGGCGATGCTCTTTCCGTCGCCTTTGCCGACGACGTCACCATCGAGGCCACCGACCCGGATCTGGTGCTGAATGCAACCGGTATTGCGGCAGAGTTCCTTTCCAAGCTGAGGGTCGCACCGGCAGGTGTACCTCTCTCCGAGGTACAGAGCGCAAGCGACATCACCCCGAAGTTGGCGTCGGGTGCCATGAGCCATGGCGCACTGAACGCTCCGGCGCACGAAGCCGTCGCGCACGGCACGAACATGGTCGGTGCGATGTCCAACAGCGGCGAAGGCGGCGAACACCTTTCGCGCTACAACACGATTCGTGCATCGCGCATCAAGCAGTTTGCATCCGGACGCTTCGGAATCTGGGCGGGCTACCTCGCCGATCCGATGCTCGAAGAGATCGAGATCAAACTCGGCCAAGGCGCAAAACCCGGTGAGGGCGGGCAGCTTCCGGCCGCCAAGGTCACCGTCGACATCGCTGCCGCCCGCGGCGGAACGCCCGGGGTCGAACTGGTTTCGCCGCCGCCTCACCACGACACGTACTCCATCGAGGACCTCGCTCAGCTCATCCACGACTGCAAGGCAGCTCGCATTCGGGTGATCGTGAAGTTGGTGTCCTCGGAAGGAATCGGCACCATCGCCGTCGGTGTCGCCAAGGCCGGCGCCGACGTCATCAACGTCGCCGGAAACACCGGTGGCACCGGCGCAGCTTCGGTGACCAGCCTCAAATACGCGGGTCGTGCGGCCGAGGTCGGTATCGCGGAGGTCCATCAAGCTCTGTGTGCCAACGGCCTTCGCCAGAAAGTCGTTCTGCGATGCTCGGGCGCGCATCAGACCGGCAGCGACATCATCACTTCCGCCCTACTCGGCGCAGACAGCTTCGAGTTCGGTACGTCGGCGCTGATGATGATGGGCTGCGTCATGGCCAAGAACTGCAACATCAAGTGCCCCGCCGGTCTGACCACCAACCCGGAACTGTTCGACGGCGATCCCCGCGCGATGGCGCAGTACCTTCTCAACATCGCTCACGAAACTCGGGAACTGCTCGCGAATCTGGGAATGCGGTCCCTTCAGGAAGCGCGGGGTCGAACGGATCTCCTGCATCTGCTCGATCACCCGTTTATTGTCGGCAATCTGAAGCTGGACGCGATGTTCGAGTCCGCCCCGGACATCCCCATCGACAATCCTGTGTACCTCGAACGTGAGTACGCGCTCGACGAGAAGATCATGGACGAGGTTCGTACGGT
>NZ_LVCT01000479.1:0-808 GCF_001647205.1 Rhodococcus sp. EPR-134 | reverse complement strand
GCGTCGGTGGTCAGTTGGCGATCGACCTCGAACGCGAACTCAACTACGGAGCGCCCGGCCTTCTCGCTCCGGGAGTACTGACCGACGAGCGCGGGCGTCGCTACCTGGCGCCGGGCAGCGTGCGCGTCCTGACGACCGGATCTGCGGGCCTGTCGTTCGGCGCATTCTGCAACGACGGCATGCACCTGGAACACACCGGGACATGTAACGACGGCGTAGGAAAGAGCATGAGCGGCGGCGTGATTGCCGTGCGTAGCCCAGGCGGCGGCTCCAGTGACGCCGGTGGAAACGTGTTGATCGGCAACTTCGCGCTCTTCGGCGCCACCGGTGGACGAGTGTTCGTCGAAGGTGAAGCAGGCGATCGCTTTGCAGTTCGCAACTCCGGCGCCAGTGCTGTCGTCGAAGGTGTCGGAGACTTCGCCGGCGAGTACATGACCAACGGTGCTGTCGTGAATCTCGGCGAGTTCGGCAAGGGTGTCGGCAACGGCATGAGTGGTGGCTTCTTCTACCAGTACGACCCTCGTGGCGAATTGGCACTGCGAGCAAGTACCGATTCCGTACTGCTGGGTTCGATCACCGCTGCGACCGACCCTCTTGCCGCCGTCCACAACCACGCAGTACAACTCCTGCTCGAACTGCATGTGGAGGCAACGGGATCCGCGCTCGGCACCCGACTGCTCGAGAACTGGGAAGTCGAACAGCACTCGTTCGTCTACGCGATGCCCAAGGCACTGATGCTCTACCAGGACAGTGATGCAATCCTGGCTGCGAAGTCGCACAAAGAGCTCCTCGAAGAATTGGCGTCCGC
>NZ_LVCT01000478.1:0-5046 GCF_001647205.1 Rhodococcus sp. EPR-134 | reverse complement strand
CGGCGACGATGTATGCGCTGCTCAGTGAGTACACCGTGCTTCACTTCGCGCAACAACTCGCCGCCGCTCGCACGCCGGGTGCGTCCGGACCCGACGATCCAGCAGTGCAGAAAGCGGCCCGAAACCTGGTGCTGACCGAGGACTTCGCCCTCGTCCAGCACTTGGTCAAGTACTCGAAAGAGATTCTGGCCGACTACGACGACGAACAGTTGGCTGCGCTGATTGCAGCCAAGCGGGTCGACGACTACAAGCAGGCACTGAGCCTACGCAACGTGTTGGCCATGGACAGCCCGGCGACGTACGGGTGGATTCTGTTTCAAGACAGCAAGAATCGGGACAAGCTCGGATCACTGCCGAACTTCGACGAACTGTTCGCATCGCGCACGATCCCCGACCTGGTGTCCTGACCTCCTCCCCCGAAAGTAGGTGAGCTTCAAATCATGGAAATCCCGTACATCCCCGAATACGCACCGTTCACCGGAGACCAGCGCGCGTGGCTTTCCGGATTCCTGGCCGGTCTACACTCGCGAACTGTCATGTCCGGTCAAACCGGTACTGCAACAGCGACAGTGGAGAGAGCTGCCGGCGCAGCCGTGCACATCCTTTATGGAAGTCAGACCGGCAACGCGGAGTCCTTGGCTGAAGACGCAGCCGCAGCTGCTCGTGCCCACGGTCTCGAACCACTTGTCGCGAGTCTGGACACCGTGGATATCAATGCACTTTCCGCCATGCGCCGGGTGCTCGTCATCACCTCCACCTACGGCGAGGGCGAGATGCCCGACAACGTGCAGCTGTTCTGGGATGCAGTCGAATCCGAGAGTGCGCCCCGGCTGGAGGGTCTCTACTTCGGAGTACTCGCACTCGGTGACACCAGCTACGACGGGTACTGCCAGTCGGGAAAGAACATCGACGCCCGCTTCGAAGCGCTCGGCGGGACCCGGGTTGTCGACCGCACCGATTGCGACGTCGACTACGAGGATCCGGCGGCCGAGTGGATCGTTCGGGCCGTCGCTGCGGTGGCCGGTGTCGACGGTGATGCGGGGGCCGCTGCCTCGCCGGTTGCGCCCGCTCAGACGAAGACCAAGCCCCAGTGGACTCGCAAGAACCCCTATCCTGCAACCGTCCTCGCCAACCGGCTGTTGTCCGGCGAGGACTCAGCCAAGGAAGTCCGCCACTTCACCCTTGCGCTCGGCGAGGACGGTCTGGACTACGAGGCCGGAGATGGATTGGGCATCCGCCCGATCAACGACCCCGCCCTCGTCGAGGCGATCATCCATCAGCTCGGTGTCAGCGGCGATTACGTGGTTACCGCGAAAGACGGCTCGTCCGCACCGTTGGACCAGGTGTTGACCAGCGACTACGAGATCTCCATTCCCTCGCGCGATTTGATCGAAGACATCGCCCGACGCAGCGGCGACGCCGAACTGCAGCATATTCTCGACACGGAAGATCGGGAAGCGCTCGATGCGTGGCTGTGGGGCAAGGACGTTCTCGATCTCCTCCAGTTGGACAACAGCATTCGCCTGAATCCCGAGGATCTGCTTACACTTCTTCGCCCGCTGCAACATCGGGTCTATTCGATCTCCTCCAGCCCGCTGGCCCACGACGGCACCGTCCATCTGACGGTAGCGAGTGTGCGCTACCGCTCGGGCGAGCGGGACCGCGGCGGCGTCTGCTCGACGTACCTGGCGGACCGCGTCGGCGAGGGAGATCGGGTCGGAGTTTTTGTCTCCAAGAACAATTCGTTCCGCCTACCCGCCGATGACGCTGTTCCCGTCGTGATGATCGGCCCCGGAACCGGCATCGCACCCTTCCGCGCTTTCCTGCACGAGCGTCGCGCGCGCAACGCGTCGGGGCAGAATTGGCTGTTCTTCGGCGATCAGCATCAGTCGAGCGACTTCATCTACGAGGACGAGTTGAACGGGCTGACCCGTGACGGTGTCCTGACTCGCCTCGATCTGGCCTTCTCGCGCGATCAGTCCGAGAAGATCTACGTCCAGACTCGTATGCGCGAGCAGGGCCGAGACTTGTTCGACTGGCTCGAAAACGGTGCGCACGTGTACGTCTGCGGCGACGCCACTCGGATGGCAAAGGACGTCGACGACGCATTGCACGAGGTCGTCGCCGAGCACGGTGGGTTGGATGCGGACGCCGCTGAGGATTACGTCAACAACCTCAAACGATCGAAGCGGTACCTAAGGGATGTCTACTGAGATGTGCCCGCACCGTGGCGAATGTCGTTGCGCAGCTTTGGCACGCATGTCGGACCTGGACGCACTGCTTGCGCGTCCGGGGTTCCGTGGTGGACTGATCGACACCGCACCTGACGTAGTCGGCAAAATGTTGCCGCTCTTGGACGACACGGTAGCAATCACCGTCGCAGGCCCGGTGGCTGTCAACGACTCGGGCAAGTACTCCGTTCCGACAGTTCCCGGCGATCCGTTGGTCTGCGCGCCCGGGCTCGTCGCTCTACGTTTGAACGTTGCCTCCCTCGGCTCGGTGGTGACCACTGACGCAGAGCAGCACCTACCGCCGACGCTCCGCATGTTCGACATCCACGGATCAAGTTCACACACCACGTATTTGACCCCGGCCTCGGATCGTCTCGCCTTCGAAGCGATGCGAACTGCGCCGAGCACTGCGAGGGAAACAAGCCCTCCCATCCAGACGTCGAATACGCCCGCATTCTGGGCCGAAGCCGATCAGCTGACACAGCTCGACTTCATCCTCGCGGACGGCGGCAGCGAACGTCGTAGCGGCCTGGTCGCTCTGGGCGCCCTCGGTTACCGGCGAGTCGATCCTCACCTCGTGGCTGCCGGGATGGAGCACCTGTCCTACCACCAACTTCCCGTCACGACCGTCGTCGCCGGGAACGGATGCCTGCAGATCCACCGTGGTGACCTCGACGCCGCAGCCATGTTCGGGGGGACGCTGACTTTGGCGTCCGACACCTGCCGGACGATGATCGACCTGAATGGTGTCTCGGAGTGCTGGCTGACTCGCACCCACGGCGTTCACGGCCTGACCAGCTCGATCGAGATGTACGACTTCCGCTGCAAATGCGTGGCAGTCTTCACCCAAACGGGTCCAACCGAACCCGCAGTCATGGGCGTGTGGGAAGACGTCATGAGTTCCATCTCGGCCGCATCCTGACACCGACAGATGCTGTGCGAGTGTAAGAAATCGGCGTACGGCGATAACCATATGGAGCCATCGACCCCTAACCTTAGGTCTCGGTCATTTGTCGTGCCTGCACCCTGGCGCTGATTCAAGGAGTTATCCATGCCCCGCCCTCTCGTCGAACCGTCGCTGGTCCCGGCCTTGCGCCCGGCGCTGCCTGCATTGGCTGCCGGGGTCGTCGCGGCCGCAGCGTCGGGGGTCGCGATGCTCGGGGCGCTCTGGTGCGTCGTGCAACTCATCGGTGAACCGTCGATGAGCTGGGCCGGGTGGGCATGTGCGCTGTGGCTCGTGGGCGTCGCGCTCGCTGCCACATCGTCGTGGCTCTCGCACCACGCGGAATCGCTTTTCGAGGCAAGGGTTCGCCGCCAACTCGCAGCCCACCTCGTTCGCCTACCGGCAAGCACGCTGTCCCGCTACAGCGGAGACGCGCTGAGGAGGCTCGTTTCGGACGACATCTCGGCGCTGCACCATATGACTGCGCACCTACCGGCCGAGTTCGCCACACTCATCGTGGTCCCCGCGGTCACGATCGCGGCGTTGGTTGCCTCAGCCGGCCCCGTGGCGCTTCTCGCTCTGGCTCCCGGCATCGTGGCAGCTCTGTTCTACCTGGTCGTGATCCCCCGAATGGCCGCTCGGCACAGCGCTGAAAGCGCGGATGTCATGGGCGACATCGTGACTGCCGTGGACGACTATGCCCGCGGCATCCGCGTCTGCCGGATCTACGGTGCGCAGACCGGCGCTGCCGCCGACTATGCAGAATCGACAGCACGGTTCACCCGGGGAATGCAGGAGCGCGTTCGACTCGTGGCTACCCCTGCGGCCGTCGCCGTTGCCCTCATGCAGGCGACGGCGACGTTCGCGATCGCCTATGCCGTCGGATTTCACTGGGATGCAACGACGTTGGCCGCCACCATTCTCTTCAGCCTCGCAATCGTGACACCGGCCCTGCGGCTCGGGCACGGCCTCGACTACGTCGCTGCTGGACGCTCTGCTGCGGGCCGGCTCGCCGCTGCCCTGGACGAACCCACCCTCCCTGCCGGTGAAGCACCAACCGTTCCGGCCTCGAGTCCCTCCGATCGACTGGAGATCGTCAACCTGACTGTCACGATCGCGGACCGCAGAGTCGTCGACGACGTCACGCATGCATTCCGCCCAGCCACGATCACTGCGATCACGGGACCGAGTGGAGCAGGCAAGACGACGCTCCTGAAAGCATTGGCCGGCTTCGAGATCCCGGAACTGGGTACCGTCCGCTACGCAGGTCGTAGCATCACCGTGATCGACGAGAACCTGCGGCCACAGTCCCTTCTGCTCACACCCCAGGGCGCAGACGTGTTACCTGCCACGGTGCGCGAGAACATCGCGCTGGCCGCCCCCGATGCAACGGACGCGGAATACACCGCCGCACTACGCCGGGCACAGATCGACGTCAGCCTCGATGCCGACGCCACTTCACTCTCCGGAGGAGAACGTCAGCGCGTCGGGCTTGCTCGGGTGTTCCTCTCGCCCGCAGCAGTACTGCTGCTCGACGAGCCGACCAGTGCACTCGACGATCGCACGGCCGCCGAACTGCTGAAGGAATTGCGACACCTCGCACATGACGAAGGAAAGACGATTGTGATCGTCACCCACGACCCCGCTCTTGCAGACGATGCCGACGATCGACTCGACCTCGGCGGTCGAAACGTGAATGACGCCGCCTCGCACAATGCAGCCCTGACTGGAGCCGAATAATGAACAGCGCCAATGCAGCCCGACGACGCTTGATCACCATCGGACTCGGTTGGGTGTCCGTCGCTGTCCTCGAAGCGATCGCGTTCACCACCCTCGCGCTCTCGATCGCTGATCACCGGTCGCCGGTCCTCG
>NZ_LVCT01000477.1:0-6581 GCF_001647205.1 Rhodococcus sp. EPR-134 | reverse complement strand
GACGCTCTCGGCGACGCCTTCGCCCGTGCGAAACTGTCCTGGTTCACCGACGACAACCGGGCACTGCTCGCCACCGTCGCCGGGCGCGGAATCCCGTCGCTGATGAGTGTTCCCGCGCACCAACTTCAGACCTTCCTGGTTGCACCGCTGATCCCGCTGCTCCTGCTTCCTGGGATCGCGGTCGTCGCGGGGCCAGGCGTCATGCTGCTCGTCGGTGGACTGCTCGCCGTGTCGCTCGTCGCTCAGACGCTGGCCCAACGTGCGCTCAGCCGAGCGGACGAGCGCCGACACGAAGCCGAGCTCGCAGCAACTCAGTCGACACTCGAGCTCACCGACCACCTCGAATTACTGCGCACAGCAGCCGGTCCCACACGTTCCGTCGAACGAATCGAGCGAAGCTGGCGGAATCAGGAAGCCGCGCTTGCACGGACAAATCTCGCCGCGGCACCAGCGACATTCATCTCGGCGATCGCCACCATTGTGCCGCTGGCAGGTGCAGTGATTTTCCTCGCCGCCACCGGATTCGACGATCCCGCAGCCGCTCTCGCGCTTGTCATCCTCACCGCCCGCGCCGCTGCGCCGCTCGACGAACTCGCCCTGGCCGGAATCGGAGTCAACGAGCTGCGCGCAACGGTTCGCGACTACCGCACAGCGACTTCGGCTCCCGCACTGGCCGAGCCCGCACCCCGGGACGCCGCGCGCCCTGTTGGAACGGACATCGAGGTCGCCGGGGTAGACCACGCTCCGGTTCTGCGCGGCATCACCGCGAAGATCCCCGCGGGTGAGCGAGTTCTCGTCGCAGGACGCTCGGGTACGGGGAAAAGCACACTTCTCGGGCTGCTCATGCGCTTCGACGATCCTGACCAAGGCAGCGTCACTCTGGGCGGAGTTTCATTGCGCGACTTGCCCTACGACGCTGTGGCGGCACATATCGGCTACGTGCCGCAGGACCCACTCGTGTTCTCGGGCACCCTCGGCGAGAACATCGGACTGGGAAGACCGGGCGCTACCGAAATCGAGATCGAGGACGCCGCCAGGCGCGCTGCCCTCGGCGCCGTTCTCGACCGCTCGACGCTCGGCATTCATCAGGACATCGGACACCAGGGTGCCGCTCTCTCCGGTGGCGAACGTCAGCGGGTGGCGATCGCTCGCGCCTTCCTCAAAGACGCTCCCGTCCTGGTTCTCGACGAAGCCACCTCGGCCCTCGACGAGGCCACCGAGCGCCGTATCGCCGGCGCCGTGCGGGAATTGGCGGCCACCGTCTTCGTCGTCACCCACCGCGACCCCGCCATCTGGGAGCCCACCCGCACGATCACGCTCTGACACCGCTTGTCCCGCGGCGGGCTGTACATCTCGGATCATTCACAGGCGATGGCGAGCCGAGCGAGTAGCTGGCGGAGAACCGTGGATTCGCTCTCCGCCAGGGCTGCATGGAGTAGACCGTCCTCTGCCGCGCGGATTCTGCCGCGGACCGCATCAAGCAGGATTTGACCGCTGGAAGTTATCCCGACAGTGCGCTGCCGCTGATCGCGCGACCGTTCTCGACTGACGAGTCCCCGCGAAACCAACTCGTCCAGATGTCGTCCGAGCCGAGTGGGATCGCGGCGCGTCCGGCGAGACAGTTCCACCTGAGACATCGCCGCGTTGGAGGAGACCTCGGTCAAGATCGCGTACTCCCACATCGAGAGTCCGGCATCGCGCAGGAGTGGCTCCTCCAAAGCAGCCAAACGGGGCAGTACCCGAAACATGAGTGCGGCAAGATCCGCCTCGTCGCGCAGCGCACCTTCGGATCCAGTCATGGACAGCCTTTCCCTAATCGTCTACCTTGGTAGACGATCTGTTCATCTACCAAGGTAGAGGATGAAGTCACTTCTTCTGCGCAATTCACGTTAATTCACACCCTGTCAGTCTCAGCACCTCGACCACGCGGAAAGCTCTGAGCGCGATGTGCTGACCATGCCCGAAGGGGGCGCGTCATGGACATATCCGCATTGCACACCGCTACAGAAAACCTGGCGGAGTGGCTCTCGGAAGTGACACAAGGCGACCTCGGACAACCAACGCCTCTGCCAGACCGAGACGTCGGCGATCTGTACGTACATCTCATCGAACGAAATACCGACATCACTACAGTCCTAACAGCGGAAACAAGGCCAGTGCGCTCGCGGGCTCACCCGATGCGTAGATCAGCCCTCGACGTCTCCGCGAATTTGTATGGCGGCGGGTTCGAGGAGCTGTACCGCCAGACCGCCCAGCAGACCGAAGGCGCCTTCGCATCCATACCCTCTCCTGCATTGCGCTACTGCATTGACGGGGCCGAACTCGACGCCAGCGCTCTATACGAGAAGCACGTCAGCGAAACTGTTATCCACACTTGGGACTTGGCGCAAGCAATGGGATTCGACTATCTCCCGGCTTCCGATGTGACACATCAGGTCCTGACGACGCTGCAGAAATCGCCGCCCGAAAGTGTCGATGCCGTTTGGGAGTATGCGCTCAGAATGTCAGGTCGGGTGCCGCTGCCGGACTATCCATGCCCGCGTTGCAGTCCTTCTACTTCGGTAGGTGTACGACGGACAACCCTTGCAGGCGATCCAGCAGCAACGACGTGATCGGGAATGTCATGCAACACCACACTTCCGGCACCGATCACGGCGTTATGACCGATCGAAACTCCTGCACCGACGGTGACGGAGGCACCGAGCCACGTGTTCTCGCCGATGACGATCGGAGCGGCTCGCTCCCATCCCTCGCGGCGCCGTCGATGATCATCGACAGGGTGCAACGCTGTCATCAGCTGGGCTCCAGGCCCGATCCTCACGTCCGCGCCGATCGTGATCAGCGCATCATCCATGAAGAACCCGTTCGCGTTGACGAATGCGTTGGCTCCGAGCCGAATGTTGTGTCCGTAGCTGCATTGGAACCGCGGCACCACCAAAGCTCCGTCACCTACCTCACCAAAAAGGCTGGCGAGAGCCCGTGAGCGGACAGCGTCGTCGTCCGCCGCAGCCCCATTGAACGAGTCGAGTCGACGCCAACACTCAAGCCGCCGTTCCCGCAGCTCGTCATCATCGAGATACCACTCGCCACGAGCAAGACGATCCGCCTGTTCTCCCACCCGCGGATCGTCGCACACCGCGCCACCGCACTCCGACTGGGCACACCGCACCCCACCGAGCGCTATAACAGGGCGGCTCCAATGCAGCCCGGACGGCGAACGAGATCGCACACCTTTACCGCCGGACCGATCACCCCGGGTTGCGCGACTTTTTTGTTCCATCGGTGACCCCAACCCGGGACACCTGCTGTACGAACAACCCGTCCCCACACAATCATGTGGCGACGGGTGAGCGCTTTCCGTTCTCCAGTTGTACGCCTACAGCTTCGCGCTGATGAGCGGCACGATATGTTCAGCCGCCCACATCGTTCCGATCGGACCACCACTCGTGATTGCCCACAGAACGTCGCCGCCATCTGCGGTACGCGGTGGCAGACCAACCCAATGACCGGAGGACACAGCGCCGAGTGCTTGGAAGAGCTTCCCGCCGGTCAGCTTGTCGAAATCCTCTTCGCTGCCAGCGGCGCTGCGGCCGATCAGCAGGAAGTCCGCATCGATGTTCTCGAGAAGTTCCTCTCCGACCGTGCTCTGGGTGACGAACTCCTTCGCACGCGGATTCTCGGCGAAACCAAGCTCACCCAGGAATGTTGCCGGCGCCGAACCTGGCGCTGAAAGATACTGCAGCCCATTGCCCGTGCCGTAGAAGATCGCCCAAGTCGCAGTCAGACCCGCGAGTTGCGGGTTCTCCTCACGCACTTTGGCGAAGTACTGATCATGCTCTGCCACAACCTTTTCAGCCGTATTCGAGAGATCGAGGGTCTCGCCCAGAACACGGATCGACTCCTTCCACGGCACGAGCATCCGCGACTTCGTGTCGGGGCTCGTCACCACCGGTGCGATGGAGGACAAACGCTCGTAGTAATCACCCATGGACAAACCACCCAGGCCGTCAGCCCAGCCGACGGCGACTATGAGGTCCGGTTCGCTCGCGGCGATCGCTTCGACGGGAAGTGTTCCGCCCATCGCGAACTCGAAGGTGTCGAGATCCTCTGCGTCGTAAGGCAACAAGTACGACTGGGAAGCCGATTCCTTCACCATCGACGAGGAGAGGACGGGTTTGACGCCGAGCGCGAGGAGCATTTCCGTGTCGACGGCATTGGGCACGATGGCGGCGATCCGCTCCGGTCGCTTCTCGAGAATACTTGTACCGTATGGCGATTCCAGGGTCAGCGGGTAGGTAGTCGTTCCCTCCGCAGCGGGCAGGGCGTTCCCCTCCGAACCGGGAGAGGATGCCGTTTTCGAGTCTTCGGCCGAGGCCGAGCACCCGGTTACGAGGAGCGCTGCGGCGACCGCGGCCCCGATCAGTCCGGTGATCCGTGATCGTCTGGTGCGCAGGACTGTCATTTCTGCCTTTCGGTGTTATCGAACACTTTCGGTGTTGCTGCGGTGAAGGTGTTGAGTGAGCGATGGAGCCAGGTCAGGAATCTGCACGCACGGCCCCGCCGCGTTTCCAGTAGCCGGTGAAATCGATGTCGGTCTTCACAATTCCTCGATCACGAATCAAATGACGACGAAGCGAGCGAACCGTCGCCTGTTCGCCTGCAAGCCAAGCGAATACGCGTCCGTCAGACCATTCGACAGCACTGACCGCGTCGAGCAACAAAGTAGTGGCGCCGGGCTCGGCCCCCTCGCGCGGCAACCACGTGACACTCACCCCGGACAACTCACGCACCGATTGGATGTGAGCCGAGTCCGCAATTTCGACGAACACATGTCCCCTGGCATCGGCGGGCAATTCCTCGAGCAGACGTGCGATCGCCGGCAACGCGGTCTCGTCACCGACGGCCAGCAGATACTCGTAATCTTCCGGGAGTCCCTGCGATACAGAGGGGCCCGCGATGTGCATTCGGTCGCCCGGGCTGGCGTCCCGCGCCCAGGTGGTAGCCACTCCGTCGCCGTGAACGACGAAATCGACGTCGAGTTCCCTTGTTTGCGGATCGTAGCGGCGCACGGTGTATGCGCGGGCAAGCGGACGGCGCCCCGCAGCGAAAGTCACACTGCCGTCGACCATTACCGGCAGGACCGGGTCGGTTTCACCGGGATAGGTGAACAGCAACCGGATGTCGTCGTCGAAGCCCGTACTCGCGAAGGCGGGTTCGGCAATTCCGTCGGCGTTGGTGAAGGTGTCGAGTTGGGCTCCGGTGAGCGTCACTCTCCGCATGCCCGGCGTCACCTCTGTCACCCGATGTACCTCGAGTTCACGCAAGGTAACGGGGTACGCCGTTGTCGGACGGGTGTTTCGGGGCACCGAAAGTCTCCTCGGAAGCGCACAGACGGGGGTCCGGCCCACGTTCGATCACTACGGGAGGGCCAATAAATAACGCTAGCCTGCCCTAATCAGTTAGGGTTATCCGTGCGTGCCGACTTCTTACACTCATCGGTCGGCTGGAAGAGAATGCATCGACGTCGGGAGGGCATCGTGGGACCACGGTTGGTGTTCCCCGCAGGCGAAGTCCCCGAGATCCCCGCTGCTCGGCTCGCCTCGACCGCGAATGAACGCGAGCCACTGCTGTTCTGGGTACATACCGGGCGCGCAGAATTGCAGATCAGCGGCCGTACCCGCAGTGTGACTGCGGGGGCGGCAATCTGGGTACCGGCGGGAATCGCGTACAGCATCCGGGTCGATCCGGGCGCGGTCGCATTTCCCATCCCACTGCCCGCGGCCGACCTGCCGCCCGCGTTGAACCGGGTCATCGACTTCGAGATCCCAGCAGACTGGCAGGACTGGCTCGTCCACCAATTCGCGCACAACTTGGGATTTCTTCGCGGTGAGACGGCAACGGGAGCCGGACTGATCGAGCTTGTCGCGGGTGTTCACTCCGACGGGGACGACAACTCCCCGTCATACTCGCCACCGCGCTTGCCACGCTCGGCCGAAACCCTCGAGATCGCACGCACGCTGCTGCGGACGCCATCCGACGACACCGAACTTTCCCGGTTCGCCCAGCAACTCAAGATCGGTGTCCGCACCCTGCAGCGCCGATTCACCGAGGAAACGGGATTGTCATTCGTGCGCTGGCGTACTTCGGCCCGGATCGCGGCAGCGACCTCATATCTGGCCGCCGGCCGCGAAATCGGCTGGACGGGTAGCCAGGTCGGATTCGCGACACCCGCGGGCTTCACCCGCGCCTTCCGAGAACACACCGGCATGACACCCACCGACTACGCACGCGCCAACCGGCGCCCGATGCCGCCCCGTGAAGACGAGACCCTGGCACAGGGCGTTGCATTGTTGTCCGAAGAAGGCGCCCGGTCAGGATCGGCACCAGCACCCCCGATGATCCCCGCAAGTGGAACGTGGGCACGGGTCAACGACTTTCACGTCGTTGTCTGGATCTACCGAGGCTCCGCCCGGGTCACTTTCGGCGACCGAACCTGGAATCTGCGACGGGGTGACGCGATGTGGCTTCCCGCTGGAGTGCGCAACAGCGTCGAGATCGCCGAAGGCTCTTTGTTACTTCCC
>NZ_LVCT01000476.1:0-18251 GCF_001647205.1 Rhodococcus sp. EPR-134 | reverse complement strand
TGGTCGCGAATTACACCCACCTGCGCCCCGAGATCCACGACCCCGCCCGGATCGCGAGGCTGATTCGAAGTGCCGCGGCAGCGCCCCTACCCAGCGGCGATCAGGCCGATCCAGTCGAAACGATCCTTGCCGCACTCCGGAAGAACCCCGCCGATTCGCGCACGCTGCCGGATTGGAGCGCTCGGCTCGGCGTCGACGAGGACATGCTCCTCAAAGACTTCGTAGCGGCCACCGGCCAGAGCTTCCCGCGCTGGCGCGGTCAGTTGCGGATGACCCTCGCCCGCGCTTATCTCGAGGAGGGCCTCGCGGCCGGGGAGGCTGCCCGTCGACTCGGCTACGCGCACGCGTCCGGATTCACCAAGGTCTTCATCGCGGCTCACGGCATGTCGCCCCGGGACTACCAGCGCCGCGGGTGGCGGGGCGTTCCCGAAGGACTCATCGACCCGTGAACCTCCGTCGGATTCACATCTACCGCTCGTCGCCGCCCTTGGATTCCGGCGACAGGGCCGGGAACCAGATGTCGGTCAGAACCTCGGCCGCCTGCATCCGAGTCACGTCGATCGTCCCCTGCACGGCCCAGCGTGTGAAGAATCGCTCCAACTGACTCACGAGCAGTTCGACGCGCAACCGTGCCTCGTCGTGCTGTTCCTCCGGCCAACGGCCCAGGTACTTGGGCATGGCATTCGGTAGTTGGGTCATACCGTCTCGCGCTGTCTCGCGGAACTCCGGTTCGAGTGCCACGGCCTCGTCCCACGCCGGCAGCAGGCGTTTGTTCTCGTCGAACCAGTCGAAGGCACGCTCCAGCCAAGCCGTGAATTCCACGCGAGAGTTCGTGTCGAGGACCCGATCGAGATCGATGTAGAAAGCGAACGCACTCGCCGCCATCCCGGCCGCGCCGATCGTCTTGAGCATCTCCACTTTGCTGGCGAAATGCACGTAGAACGTGGCTCTACTGCATCCGACGACCGAGGCGATGTCATCGACCGTCACGGCCGCGTATCCCCGCTCCTCGAACAGAGTGCGTGCGGCGTCCACGAGTTTGGCCCGCGTCGCGCGTTTCTGCTCGTCGCGAAGTGTTCCCCGCCTGTTCTTCGGGCCGTCCGTAGTCGTGCTCACGTCGCCCACCTTGCTCGCATTTCAACCTCCTGGCAAATCACCGACTCGCCGTCACCAAAAAACATTGCGTCATTCATTGACACAATGTCAGCGAGTGGCGCACTATGACTCAAGTCACTTCTCGGGATTCGATTCTTCTTCTCGCACGCCCGAGACAGAACAGAAAGCGATGGCGAATGAGCCCCTCCCCCTTGCCGAGCGTGTGCATCATCGGCGCCGGGCCTACCGGAATCACGACGGCCAAGCGAATGAAGGAATTCGGAATACCCTTCGACTGCTACGAAGCGTCCGACGAGGTCGGCGGAAACTGGTACTACAAGAATCCCAACGGGATGTCGGCCTGCTACCAGAGCCTGCATATCGACACGTCGAAGTGGCGCTTGGCATTCGAGGACTTCCCGGTCTCCGCTGACCTTCCCGACTTCCCGCACCACTCCGAACTCTTCCAGTACTTCAAGGACTACGTCGAGCACTTCGGACTGCGTGAGTCGATCATCTTCAACACCAGTGTTGTTGCAGCAGAACGTGATACAGACGGGCTGTGGACCATCACGCGCTCGGACGGCGAAGTTCGCACCTACGACGTCCTGATGGTCTGCAACGGACATCATTGGGATCCCAACATCCCGGACTACCCCGGTGAGTTCGACGGGGTCCTCATGCACAGCCACAGCTACAACGACCCGTTCGACCCGGTCGACATGCGCGGCAAAAAGGTAGTCGTGGTCGGAATGGGCAACTCCGGCTTGGATATTGCCTCCGAACTGGGCCAGAGATACCTCGCCGACAAGCTCATCGTGTCGGCTCGCCGTGGAGTCTGGGTACTGCCGAAATATCTCGGCGGTGTACCCGGCGACAAACTGATCACCCCGCCCTGGATGCCGCGTGGTCTACGACTGTTCCTGAGTCGTCGATTCCTCGGCAAGAATCTGGGAACGATGGAAGGTTACGGTCTGCCGAAGCCGGACCACCGCCCCTTCGAGGCCCACCCGTCGGCCAGCGGCGAGTTCCTCGGACGCGCCGGGTCAGGCGACATAACCTTCAAGCCTGCCATCACCAAACTCGACGGAAAGCAGGTTCACTTCGCGGACGGCACCGCCGAGGACGTCGACGTGGTCATCTGCGCCACCGGCTACAACATCAGCTTCCCCTTCTTCAGTGATCCGAATCTGCTGCCGGACAAGGACAACCGATTCCCACTGTTCAAACGAATGATGAAGCCCGGAATCGACAACCTCTTCTTCATGGGACTCGCGCAGCCCATGCCGACGCTCGTCAACTTCGCCGAGCAGCAGAGCAAGCTCGTCGCGGCCTACCTCACCGGTAAATACCAACTGCCGTCCTCGAACGAGATGCAGGAGATCACCAAAGCCGACGAGGCGTACTTCCTCGCCCCCTATTACAAGTCACCACGCCACACGATTCAGCTCGAGTTCGATCCCTACGTCCGCAACATGAACAAGGAAATCGCCAAGGGCACCAAGCGTGCTGCGGCCTCCGGAAACAAGCTACCTGTTGCCGCGCGTGCAGCAGCACACGAACTCGAGAAGGCGGATCGCGCATGAGTCTGGTGAACGGTCACTGCGACAACGAGTTCGACGCCGTCCGCACCGCCTTCGAGGCTCAACTCGAATCCGGTGAAGAACTCGGCGGCTCTGTTGCCATCACCGTCGCCGGAGAATCCGTGGTCGATCTCTGGGGCGGGTACGCCGACGAATCCCGTACCACTCCATGGGGCAGCGACACCATCGTCAACACGTTCTCCATCACCAAGACCATGACGGCCCTGTGTGCGCTCCTGCTGGTCGAACGCGGCCAATTGGACGTGTACCAGAAAGTTGCTCACTACTGGCCCGAATTTGCGGCAAACGGTAAGGAAGACATCGAAGTTCGCCACCTCCTGTCGCATACGTCTGGCGTCTCCGGTTGGGAGCGCCCGATCGAACTGACGGACATCTACGACCTCGAGGCGTCCACCGCTCGCCTCGCTACCCAGAAGCCTTGGTGGACCCCGGGTACGGCGTCGGGCTATCACGCGATCAACTACGGCCATCTCGTCGGTGAGGTCATTCGTCGCATCGACGGGCGAACTCTCGGCAGGTTCTTTGCCGAAGAGCTTTCCGGTCCACTGGGAGCCGACTTCCATATCGGCACGTCCGCAGAGCATTTCGGTCGAATCGCCACCATGGTTCCGCCGCCCGCGTTGGAGTTCGACCTGTCCACGCTCGACCAGGACAGCATCTTCATCAAGACCCTGACCTGCCCACTGCTCGACTACCCCGAGGTCAACACCGCACCCTGGCGGGAAGCCGAGATCGGCGCAGTCAACGGCCACGGCAACGCACGTTCTATCGCTCGGGTCCAATCCCTGATCTCGAACGGTGGTGTGCTCGACGGCCGGAAGCTGCTCTCGCAGAGCACCATCGACCTGATCTTCGAGATCCAAGCCGACGGTATCGATCTCGGGATCATGACACCACTCAAGTTCGGCATCGGCTACGGACTGCCACATCCGGTTACCGCGCCACTGATTCCCGACGGACGCACCTGCTGGTGGGCAGGTATCGGCGGCTCGATGCTGGTCAACGATCTGGACCGACGGATGACCTTCGCCTACGTCATGAACAAGATGGCACCGGGCCTGATCGGATCCGACCGCAGCAACGCGTACCTGAGCGCCGCATACAACTCCGAGGTCAGCGAGGTCAGCTCATGAAGGCAGCCCAGCTCATGGGGCCCGGGCTCCTGGAAATCAACGACGTGCCGGTCCCGGAGATCGGCCCGTCGGAACTACTGATTCGGGTGGGCGCAGCTGGAATCTGCCACTCCGATCTCCATCTCCTGCACTTTCCGTACAAGATGCGCGAAGAACCGCTGACTATCGGCCACGAAATTGCCGGAACGATCGAAGCCGTCGGGAGTGGCGTCGACGGCCGTTCCGTCGGAGAGCGTGGCGTCGTCTACCTCTGTTGGTCATGTGGACAGTGCCGAGAATGCATGAGCGGCAACGAGAATATGTGCCTCGCCGCTGGACGCACCGCGATGCCGCCCTGCCCCGGGCTTGGTCCCGAAGGCGGGATGGCCGAGTACGTCAAGATCCCGGCTCGCTCATTCGTACCCATCGGAGACCTCGACTTCCTGCAGGCCGCACCTCTCGCCGATGCGGCACTGACGAGCTACCACGCCATTCGCGGTGCCCGCGAACATCTCCAGCCCGGTGCCACCGCCGTCGTGATCGGCGTCGGCGGACTCGGTCACGTTGCAGTACAGATACTTCGCGCAATCAGTGCCGTGCGCATCATCGCCGTCGATGTCGGACAGGATCAACTCGATCTCGCCAAACGTTGCGGCGCCGACATCACGCTCGAATCGGGACCGGACACCGCGCAGCACATCCTCGACCTCACATCGGCCAGAGGCGCAGAAGTCATCTTCGACTTCGTCGGTATCGACGCAACCGCACAGATGTCCGTTCAAGCGGTTGCGCCGAACGGCGCGTATCGCATGGTAGGTCTCGGAGGCGGAAACCCCGGAATCACTGCCGAAGCTGCCGGCGGACCAGGCTGGCCGTGGGGCGCATCGATCCGGAAGTCGTACGGCGGCACCAGAAACGACCTCGTCGATTCCATCGCCCTGGCACAGGCCGGTCTGGTAACGGTAGAAGTAGCCCGCTTCGACCTCGCTGATGCCCGCGACGCACTCGACCGTCTCGAACACGGCAAGGTCACCGGACGCGCAGTGCTCGTACCCTAATCTTCGAAAGGCACTTCACGTGACTACTTCCGCTGATACACAAGCATTCATCGCGTCCGTCATGGCCGGGCTGACCGGCCCCGGTGGTCCTTTCGAGATGCAAGTCGAGGATGTACTGGGCAGTTCGATGCCCGTCATGAAGAACCGTGACAAGGCACTCGGCGACGTGCTCGCTGCATCCTTCGACTACGGATCACGCGACTATCTGGTGACCAAGGACCGACGCTTCAGCTACCTCGAGCACGGCGAGGCCGTAGCAGCATTGGCGACGGCGCTCCGCGAGCGGTACGGCGTCCGCAAGGGTGATCGGGTCGGCATACTTGCTGCCAATACGCCGGAATGGGTGATGACCTTCTGGGCGGCTCAGTCCCTCGGTGCCATCGCCGTCGGATTCAACTCGTGGTGGGTGGCCCGCGAGGTGGCGTACGGCATCGATCACACCACCCCCACAGTGGTGATCGCCGACGCCAAACGCGCGCAGATTCTTTCCGAACTGAACACCGATGTTCCCGTACTCACGATGGAAGAAGATCTACCTACCTTGATGGAGAAGTATTCGGGATCGACACTGCCCCGTACTTCCGTCAACGAGGACGATCCGGCCGTCATCCTGTACACGAGCGGAACCGGTGGCCGCCCCAAGGGGGCTGTTCACAGTCACCGAAACGTGTTGGCCGTCATCGACTACCACCGCTACAGCGATCGCCTCGCTGCGGCGTTCACCGGCAAACCCAGCGACGGCCGACCGAGTGACTTGCGGTATCTGCTGACCGCGCCGCTGTTTCACATTGCAAGCCTGCATAACCTGGCGATCCCACGACTCGCGACGGGCGGAGCGGTGGTCATCCATCAGGGCGCCTTCGACGTCGACGAAGTCCTTTCCCTCGTCGAACGCGAGAAGGTCACAAACTGGGCGGTGGTCCCCACCATGGCAACCCGTCTCCTCGAGTACGGCAGTCTCGAGAAGTACGACCTGACCTCACTGAGCGCCTTTGCGCTCGCGTCTGCGACGTCATCTCCGGCCTTGCAGGACCGACTGCGCGCACGACTGCCTTTTGCGCAGCACACCTTGGTCGACAGCTACGGGCTCACCGAATCCTCCACCGGCATTTCAGTTGCCACACCACCGGAACTTGCCGCGTTCCCCGGAACTCTCGGCCGGCCGATCATCGGGGTGAGCGTGGAGGTGCGCGACCCCTTCGGTGTTGCAGTCCCCGACGGCGAGGAAGGTGAGATCTGTGCGCGCAGCGCCTATGTGATGTTGGGGTACTGGAACGACGAGACCGCGACTGCAGCCGCTATCGGTCCTGATCGTTGGCTCCGAACCGGCGACTTCGGAGTGTTCGAGGACGGCCGGCTCCGTCTGACGGGTCGCCGGTCCGATCTGATCCTGCGCGGCGGCGAGAACGTCTACCCTCTCGAAATCGAGCAGACCATCGACGAGCATCCCGCCGTACTCGAATGCGCTGTGATCGGCATTGATTCGGCAGACCTCGGCCAAGAAGTTGCAGCCGTCGTCGTTTTGCGGAGTGAGGGAGCCGCCGGCGAAGAAGAACTACGCGACTACGTCGCCGAACGACTGGCTTACTTCAAGGTGCCGGTGAAGTGGAAACTGAGCACAACTCCTCTGCCCCGCAATGCAACCGGAAAAACGATACGTGCAAAGGTGGTTCTCTCATGACCTACGACGCCGTGATCAACAACGGTCTGTGGTTCGACGGCACCGGGGCCAAACCAGCTGTCCGCAATCTGGGTATCCGCGATGGGTTGGTTACTGCCATCTCCCTCGATCCACTCGACGAAACCGACTGTCCCCGTGTCATCGACGCGAGACGCAAGTGGGTGATCCCGGGCATCGTGGACATCCACACCCACTACGACGTCGAGATCCTCGAAGGCCCGGCACTGAGCGAATCGCTCAGACACGGGGTCACGTCGATCTTTGTCGGATCGTGTTCCCTGTCCACCATTCACGCCAGCCCCTCCGACGCGGGTGATCTCTTCGGCAGAGTAGAGGCAATTCCGCGTAAGCACGTCGTCGACGCACTCAACCGTGCCAAGACCTGGAACTCTGCGAGCGAGTATGTTGCTGCACTAGAGGCGCTTCCGCTAGGTCCCAATGTTGCAGCCTTCATCGGACACTCCGATATGCGGGCCCCCGAGATGGGACTGGATCGTGCTACCAGGAAGGACGTCCATCCCACAGACGCCGAACTCGCGTCGATGGAAGCACAGTTGACCGAAGCTCTCGACGCAGGATTCGTCGGGATGTCCAGTCAGCAATTGTTGTTCGACAAACTCGACGGCGAGACCTGCCGCTCACGCACGCTGCCGTCGACGTATGCAACCACGAAAGAACGACGCCGACTCAATGCGATCCTGCGCCGTCGGGGACGGGTATTTCAGGCCGGACCTGACCTCTCCAACCCGATGAGTACCGGAGCGATGGCGTTCTCCAGCGCGGGTATCTGGCGTAAGCGACTCAAGACGAGCATGCTTTCGGCGGCCGACATCAAGTCCAACAAGTTGGCCGTGGTGATACTCGGCCCACTGGCACACTTGGTCAATCAACTCGGCGGCGACCTGCGCTGGCAGCACCTGCCAGTTCCCTTCGAGGTATATGCCGACGGCATCGACCTGGTTGTCTTCGAGGAGTTCGGATCTGGCGCTGCAGCACTGCATCTGACCGACGAGATGGAACGCAACGTCCTCATGCAGAGCGAGGATTACCGTCGACAATTCCGCAAGGACTACGACCAGAAGTTCGGTGTCAAAGTTTGGCATCGCGATTTCTTCGACGCCGAGATCGTCTCCTGCCCCGACGAATCCCTGGTCGGCAAGAGCTTCGGGCAGGTCGGCGTCGAACGTGGCGGCCTCCACCCTGTCGATGCATTCCTGGATCTGGTCCTCGAACACGGCACGAAAGTGCGTTGGCGCACAACCATCTCGAACCACCGGCCGGAGGTTTTGGACAAGTTCGCCCAGGAAAATGGCGTCCAACTCGGGTTCTCCGACGCCGGAGCGCATTTGCGCAACATGGCGTTCTACAACTTCGGCTTACGCCTACTACGACGTGTCTACGATGCCCAAAAGGTCGGCCGTCCGTTCATGACCGTCGAGGCAGCGGTGCATCGTCTCACCGGTGAACTCGCCGAGTGGTACGACATCGATGCCGGGCACCTTCGATTAGGTGATCGCGCCGACCTGGTTGTGATCGATCCCGCTCATCTCGACGATTCGCTCGACGCGTACGCGGAAAGCCCGGTTGTGGAGTACGACAACCTCTCCCGCATGGTCAATCGCAACGACCAGACCGTCACCGCAGTGTTCGTCGGCGGCGAGTACGTCTTCGGCGACGGAGAAGCAGCACCCGTTCTCGGCAACCGCCGAACCGGAAAGTTCTTGAAAGCAGGTGCCCATTAACACGTCCAGATTTGCCGGGAAAACAGCAGTCGTCACTGGAGCAGCATCAGGTATCGGTGCAGCCATCGCACTAAGGCTTATCGACGAAGGCGCACAGGTAGCTGGAATCGACATCGCTGCAGAGGGTTTGAAAGAGATAGCCTCCCAGCACGGCGGGGCCTTCCTCGCCGTTCCCACTGACGTCACCAAGGAATCCGATGTTGCCGAGGCCCTTGCCGCGGCGGCGGCGGAATTCGGCGGTATCGATCTGGCTTTCAACGTTGCCGGTGCGTCGAGGGTGGGGCAGATCGTCGACCTCGACGAGGCCGACTGGGACTTCACCATCGACCTGGTGCAGAAGGGCGTCTTCCTCTGCACCAAACATGAAGCGCGGCATATCCGAGAGCACGGTCGCGGTGGTGCGATAGTCAACGTGTCCTCATTGAACGCGCACGTGCCGAGCCCCTACGGGAGCGCATACGCGACAGGCAAAGCCGGAGTCGAGATGTTCAGCAAGAATGCCGCGATCGAACTGGCTGCGTCGGGGATCCGGGTCAATGCCGTTCTACCCGGCCTGGTCGACACGCCACTGGTCGCGCCGGTCATGAACTACGAACCCGCCCGCGACATGTTTCTCAGCCGAATCCCCATGTCCCGAGCGGCAACTCCCGACGAGATCGCGGGCCCCTGCCTCTATCTCGCCAGCGACGACGCCTCGTACATCACCGGAACCAGTCTGGTCGTCGACGGCGGCTGGGAGGTCTCGAACTACCCGGATCTGACGACGCTGGGCAACTAGTTCAGTTACCGGGCAACACACATTGAGTATCGAGGCCGAGGACGTGGTTGAGCCGGCCGAAGGCCAACCACGATCCGAGGCACATGCTCAACTCGACGATTTCTCGCTGGGAATAGTGAGCGGTCATGCGTTCCCAGAACTCGTCGTCGAGTCCGTGGTGGTCGAGGGCGTATCTCTCGGCGTATTCGGCAGCGAGGCGCGTCCTGTCGTCGAAGGCATCGGTGGTGCGCCAGTCGGTGACAGACTGATCGAACGTCGACTCCACAGTCTCGCCGTCACGCTCGGTGCGCCAGTCCTGACAGAAGATGCACCCGTTGATCTGAGCGATCCGAAGCCTGGCCGCCTCGAACTCGCGGAGTCCGAGAGTGCCGTCCGTGTAGACCTTTTGGGAGAACCCGGCGGCCGCGGGTCCGATGCCGGGGACCATCTCTCCCCACACGTAGCCGATCGGATTCTTGCCTTCGGGTATGTCGATATTCATGTGAGTACCTCCGAGTTTCGGGCACCGAGCTTGCCGACGCCGGGTGTGAGCGGAACGTCCAGCGCGTCGTAGAGACCGGGTTCAGCCTGACGTAGCCAGGGAATTGCGTTGACGAGACGTCCTACGGCCGTGGCATTTCCACCGGCCGCGCGATTTCCACCTTCATCGGTGGCTTCGACGTTGATCTCGATTCGTGGTCGTCCTTCGACGATCACCTTGTGCGCGCCGTCGCCGCCGTCGGGCGGGAGCGGCCAGTCGCGGGCACAGGACGGATGAATACGCGTGACGTGTTCGATCACGATCAGTGGTTCCCCGCCGACGATTCCCTGAACCTCGAATCGCAGTGCGCCTTGGGTGCCGGCCGCGAACTCCCCCATATGTTCGGTCGACACGGTTTCCTCGAGCGGGCGGCGCAGCAAGGTCTCGCGGATCTCGTCGAGTTCCACCCCGAGTGCCCGGGCGATGAGCCGAATCTGCCCGCCCCAGACCATGGTGGGTACGGTCGGCGCGACCATGGGAGGTTCGTAGTCCATCGGCTGACCCATCCCGATCAGGTAGCGGACAGAATCCGGCTGTTCGTAGGTCGTGTAGTCGAAGATTTCCTGACACCGGATCTGGTCGATTGTCCCCGCGAGCCCGCTGACGAGAATCGGCAGGATGTCGTTGCCCCAGCCTGGGTCGATACCGGAGACGAACAGAGCGCCGCCGCCCGCCTTGGCAGCAGCTTCGACGGGATCACGAAGTTCGGGAGGCGCAGATTTCGGGTCGTACAGCGCATATACGGACGGCGTGACCACCACAGCTCCGGCGGCCAGTGCCCGCGTGATGTCGGCAACCGCGTCGTCGGGCCGAATGTCGCCGGACGCCGCGTAGACCACCGCGCCGGGAGACGCTGCGAGCACGGCATCGGCGTCGTCGGTAGCCGCGACGCCCAGGTGCACTCCCAGATCGGCGAGGTCACCGGCGTCTCGCCCGACCTTCTCGGGGTTCGCAACGATGACGCCGACAAGTTCGAGGGCCGGATTGGCTGTCACAGCGCGAATCGATGCACGCCCGACGTTGCCGGTACCCCACACGACAGTCGGAATCTTGGACTCGGCTTCATTCGAAACTGCACCCATCAATCGGACATTACCCAGCTCAGCGCGTCAGGTCAGCAGAACTGCAAGAATTCGTTTCACTTCATCCGGTCAAAAATGCCATTGCCTGCGCAGTCAGTGCGCCGTCACCCCGCCTCCGGTACGTCTCGGCGGGTCGGCCGTTACCTGGTCTGCTCATCTCGCCGGTACTTTCGAGCGCGTCGAACACCTGCCGGCGGAAGCTGTCCTTCTGGAACGGACGATCGAAGATCACCTCGTAGAGTCCCCGAAGTTCGGCGACGGTGAACGTCCCGCCCGACAATCCGTCCGGATCCACGTACGACGCATACCTCGTGCGTAGGTCCGTGACCGCGAGTCGCACCATGTCGGCGTGATCGAATGCGAGTCCGCTCACTGCCTCGTCGTCGTACACATCGACGAGAAGCGCCGAATCGGGCAGTGCCGATTCCGGTAGGCAAGCCGTGTGTGCGACCGACAAAACCCATCCACGGTCGTCGCGGTCCGGTCGGTCGAAGATCGCCAACTGGTGGAAGCTCGTCTGGGCCAACTCTGCCTTGACCGACAGGGCACGATCGGCTGCGGCCGTGAGCAATTCGCGTTCGTGCAGAAATGTTCCCGGTAGCGCCAGCGCACCGAGACGGTGCCGAACCACCAGAACTTTCAGAGATCCACCGCTGTACGTCAGCACCGCGACGTCCACTGCCACAGACGGACGCGGATAGTCCGTCAATCCCTTGCCGCTCGTGTCTGTCCATTTATTCACCCTTGCATGTTATCTCAAACATGATCTATGGTTAGCGCAAAGTTGATCAAACGATCATCGCGAACCGAAGAGGTGGCTATGAAACTCACCGCACAGCAGTCCGATCGAGCGGCCGGCGTTCTGCTCGGCACCGCAGCAGGAGACGCGCTCGGCGCCGGCTACGAATTCACCTACCCGAAGGCCGAGGTCACGATCGACATGATCGGTGGCGGCCCGTTCGACTGGGCGCCGGGAGAATGGACCGACGACACCTCGATGGCAGTTGCGATCGCCGAGGTGGCCGCGACCGGAATCGACATCGGAAGCTCTGACGGTCTCGATGCCATTGCAGCACAGTTCATCCGGTGGTACGACTCGAAGCCCGCGGACATCGGCAACCAGACGCGAGCAGTGTTGTCCGTCCGCTCCGAAAGCGCAGCGGCGATGGCGGATCGTGCGCGGGCGATCAGCGGCCGCAAAGCCGGCAACGGCTCGCTCATGCGGACTGCTCCCGTCGCCCTCTCCTACTTGGACGATGCAGAAGGTGCCAGGTCGGCAGCGCACCGGATCAGTTCACTCACGCACGACGACCCGCGTGCCGGACAGGCGTGCGAGTTGTGGACCCATGCCATCCGCCATGCCGTTGTCGCCGGCAACTTCGACGGTGTTCGAGGCTTCCTCTCCGTTGCCGATCAGGACGTCGCCGAATACTGGGGCCCGCTGCTCGATCAGGCCGAAACCGGGAACCCGCAGGACTTCTCCAAGAACGGTTGGGTGGTGCATGCACTTCAGACTGCTTGGTGGGCAATCACTTCCACGGACAATGGCGATGCTCGCCACCTCCAGTACGCATTGGAAGCGGCAGTAAGAGCCGGCGGGGACACCGACACGACGGCGGCCATCGCGGGTGGCCTCCTCGGCGCCCGCTGGGGAGCGTCGGCGGTTCCCGCCCGTTGGCGCCGAATCATGCATGGCTGGCCGGGATACCGTTCCTCCGATCTGATTCGCCTGGCAATAAAGACTGCTCGCGGCGGTACCGACGACAAGAACGGATGGCCGTCGACGGCAGAACTCGACTACTCGAGGTTTCGCGGAACCCACCACCTGACGACGCACCCGCACGACGACGGCGTCATGCTCGGCGGCGTCGATGCGGTGTCCACTGCAGACTACGACGCCGTGGTCAGCCTGTGCCGCATGGGAACACGACAGGTCGCCCCTGATCACGTCGAGTTCTGGTTGGTCGACCACGGTCACGATTCCAACGCCAACCTCGAGTTCGTTCTCGACGACGCAGCGCGCACCGTCCAGGCGTTGCGGGCCGAGGGAAAGCGCGTACTCCTCCATTGCGTTCAGGCGCACAGTCGCACGCCGTCGGTTGCAGCGCGATACTCGATGTTGATCGGACGTGATCCCTACGACGTACGCTCGGCTATGCCGTGGGCTCGCCCGAAGCGTGAACTCTGGAACACGGCAGTCGGAAACGCGTCCGTCGGACACACAGCCGTCGGATACACAGGAGGATCCATGCCTGCTATTACAGTCGTCGAAGGTGACATCACGACGCTGACCGTCGACGCCATCGTCAATGCGGCCAACTCCAGGCTCCTCGGCGGCGGCGGTGTCGACGGCGCGATCCACCGTGCCGGGGGACCGGAGATCCTGAAGGCTTGCGAGGTATTGCGCAACACCAGCCTTCCCGACGGCCTGCCGGTGGGTGCGGCCGTAGCCACCACCGCCGGAAAGCTGCACGCCAAGGCCGTGATTCACACCGTCGGCCCGAGGTATTCGCGCTCCGAGGACCGTTCCGGTCTGCTTCGGTCGGCGTACACCCGCAGCCTCGCCGTGGCCGACTCGATCGGCGCCCGTACCGTCGCCTTTCCGTTGATCTCAGCAGGGGTCTACGGCTGGCCGAAGGAAGATGCCGTCCGACAGGCCGTTTCAGCGATTCGCGCGGCGAAGACCGAGGTCGAGACGGTCACACTGGTCGCATTCAACAAGGAGACGGCAGACCTGATGCGCCGCGCGATCGCCTGACCGTTTACCGGGCCCACTTCACGCCACGTTAAAGCAGTGCAGAGCGGTCGGAGAAGTGGAGAAATTTCACCGGTTGGACGTTTGTCCAACAATTTGTCCGAATCGCATATTTTGCGGCTCGCTCTGTGTTCTACTCCTCTCCAGGGTTTGAGCTGGTGGTGAGCAAACGACGAGACGTATTCGATTCTCTGTCAGCTCGAGGCCGGTTCCCGGACCCGGCTTCAAGCCGAGAGCTCGATCTTGTCGAGCGCTACTCAAGGAGAATGTGAATGGTGTCGACGTTGATGCGCCGAGGAGTGGGGGTGGCCGCGTCGTTGACCGGATGCGTTGCCCTCGTGATCGGCGGAACCGGAGTCTCGTCCGCCGCTGATGTGGACCTTCCGTTCACGGCATCGTGCCACGGGTGGCAGTTCCCCGGACCGATCACGCACAACGAGACGCGTGATTCCGGCGTCACGATCAGTGCGCCGGCCGTGGTCCCGCCGAACTCCACCTTCACATACCGCCTCGCGCCCAAGCCGATGACGGTCCCCAAGGACGGTTACGACCTCAGGTCCGTCGTGAACTGGACGCGTCTCAAGTTCGATTTCGACATCCCCGCAGGCACCTCCTACGTGGGGGCGCAGATCGTGGCCGGCACCAGCTCGAATCTGGGTGGGGTCGCCCCGACGATCACGCGGGTGAACGATGCCGGTTCACCCGATCCGAATGGGACGCATCTTCGTATCTCCGGCAACAACATCACGGCGGGCAACGGACCCAACACCGACGACAACGGCGGCGGCGGAATCGAGGTCGGTGGAGGAAAGACGTTCCAGCTCCCGGCAGTCGACGTCACCGTCACGTCAGGGGCTGTCGGCACCCAGATCAAGCCCATGCTGCGCGTGTCCGACTCTAACTCGGGTTCCTACGACAGTGCCGCCAACTACCTGACCTTCCTGCAGCAGGAGACCCTGCTCGGCGGCGTCAAATACTGGCTGACCACCAATTGCTCACCACGCGACAATCGTTCGGCCGGATTGAACGCCGGCGGCCGGCCGCTCGCCGTGATCAACGTCGACTCCAGCCTCGCTCAGACACAGACGCGAATCGACGCACCCGGTAAGGCCGTCGTCGGTGACTCCGTGGAACTGACGGCAACGGTCACTCCGTGGCCGTCGGGAGGAACAGTGCAGTTCCGTGACGGAGGGGTCGACCTCGGCGCTCCGGTGGCCGTCGTCAACGGCGTCGCGAAGGCCAACCGCACGATGACAACAGCGGGCGACCACAACATCACGGCGTACTACACGGGATCGGCCGGTTTCATGGAGTCGATGTCGGGCGCCGTGACGATCAACGTCGTCGAACCGTCCGAGCCCGAGCCTGGCACCGGTAGCCTCGGCAGCCTTGGTACCCCCGGATTCGGGTCGTGAAAACTGTGAACAGAAACCAGGATTCGACGACGAACTCGAAACTCCTACGCGGCTCTGCGATTGCAACCGTCTCGGTACTGGCCGGCGGCTTGTTCTCCATCGTCGGCGGCGGGATCGCCTCTGCTGCCCCCGAGACCAAGAGCGTGGCCTTCACAACTGCATGCCATGTGCGCGAGATGGACGGTGTGGCAAGCCCGATCACGTTCAACGAGACACTCGGCTCGGGAGTCACCATCACCGCGCCGACCACCGCGGCACCAGGTGAGACCGTCACCTACCGCGTGCAGCCGAACGAGATGAAGACAAACAGCGGCGGCCATGCCAGCCGTGGAGTCGTGCATTGGGCCCGGATCAAGTACGACTTCGACATCCCGTCCGGCGTCGAATTCGTGAGTTCCCAGCTTGTGGCGGACAGTGCGTACGGCCTCGGATCCGACAGTGCCACTCCGACAGTCACACGGATCGACGACGGCGGTAATCCATCGGCATCCGGTACGCACCTGCGTATCTCCGGATCGAATCGGACCACCGGAAACGGTCCGTCCTCCGCAGTTCGATCGAGTGACGGCATCATCGTCGGTGCCAACACCAAGTTCCGACTCCCCGCAGTCGACGTCACGGTCAAAGCTGGTGCGGCCGGTACCGAGATCAAGCCTTCGCTGAGGGTTTCCGATCCCGGTTCCGCCAACTACGACGACGACCGAAATGCGCTCACATTCGTCCAGCGCGAAAAGGATGTCTTCACAGTCAACTACTGGGAGCGCTACAACTGCTCCCCGCGGGACAACAGGAACTCCGGCCTCAACGCCGGTGGGCAGGCCCTGACCACCATCTACGTCAGCCAACCGACAACCACCACGATCCAGATGCCCGGCTCGATCCAAGCCAGCACACCGACCGAGCTTGTCGCAAAGGTGGATCCGGCTCCGGTCAACGGAAACGTGCAGTTCAGGGTGGACGGCGCCGACGTCGGTACACCGGTCACGCCCGGTGCCGACGGCACTGCCCGGCTACCGCATACCTTCTTCACCGCCGGAACCGCGCGGGTCTCCGCAACGTTCCAGGGCGTCAACGGATTCCAGAGTTCCAACTCGACCGAGGCAATGGTCACGGTGACTGCCGCACCTGTCGTCAAGCAGACCGACACTGCCGTGAACGTTCCTACCGATGCGAAGACGGGCATATCGGTGTCGCTGAGGGCGCAGGTCACGCCGACACCCGCCGGTGGCACTCTCCAGTTCAAGGACGGCGCTGCAGATATCGGCGCTCCGATCCCGGTGGGCGCTGACGGCAAAGCCACTCTGGAACATGCCTTCACCTCGGCTGGATCTCATGCCGTCTCGGCCTACTACTCCGGCGCAACAGGATTCATGCCGTCGATGGCATCCGCTCAAACGGTCACCGTGTCTGATCCCGCACCGTCCGATGTCACCACCTCGACCTCACTGGCAGCTCCCGCGACGACCAAGCAGAATGTCGCGGCAGAACTGTCCGCGACTGTCACCCCCAACCCCGGCGGGGGCTCGGTTCAGTTCTACGACAGCGACCAACCCATCGGACAGCCCGTTGTCGTCGGAGTCGATGGAGTGGCGCGACTGACGCACACTTTCGCATCGACGGGCGATCATCGGATCAAGGCGGCATACGCCGGGCGAAGTGGATTCACACAGTCCGCGTCGGACGAATCCGTCGTCAAGGTTTCTGCTGCGCCTGACGACGGCGGGAACGGCGGTTCGGGCAGCCTCGGTTCACTGGGCGGTCTCTTCGGTTCCTGATCGAATTCTTCTCGACGCTGTTGCCGCTGCACCGATTCGGAGCAGCGGCAGCAGCCTGTTGCGGCCGTGGTCATAGAACTGATTGATTTATCGATGGAGCACAAGTGTCCAGGAATTCTCTTTCTCGACGGTCGTTTCTCGCCGCCGGGGTCGGTGCAACTGCAGTCGCCGCTACTTCCCTTCTCCCGCCGTCGCTTCAGCGTGTACTGGCGACACCCGTCAACTCCGGCGGGCTCGATTCGATCGAGCATGTTGTCCTCGTCATGCAGGAGAACCGATCTTTCGATCACTACTACGGCGCACTGAGGGGTGTTCGCGGATTCGGGGATCCGAATGCGCTGCGTCTGCGCGGCGGCCACAGCGTCTTCGAACAACCCGGTCCTACCGGTCCTGTGCTCCCCTTCCCCATCCGCGATTCCGCTGCGGCACAACGCATGGACACCCAGAACGTGACCGGACTCGACCACAGCTGGGCGGGCGGACATGCCGCACTCGCCGACGGCTGGCACGACGGTTGGATCGCGGCAAAAACCAGTACGACAATGGCGTACTACGACCGGCAAGACATCCCGTTCCATTACGAACTGGCGGACGCGTTCACGATCTGCGACGCCTACCACTGCTCCGTACCGACATCGACGAGCCCCAACCGGAACTATTGGGTCTCTGGATACACCGGATACGAGCCACTTTCGCCTAATCCGACCGAGTCGGTCCTGCCTTCGGATCCGCCCGGCCTCGAGGGAAGAGCTGTAACCAATGCGGCCTACAACCCCTGGCACGCCGGCTACGGATGGACGACGGTTCCCGAGCGGTTGCAGTCCGCCGGCATTTCCTGGAAGACCTACCAGGAGTGGGACAACTTCGGAGACAACAACCTCGAATACTTCACTGCCTTCAAGAAAGTGGCGGCAGGGCTGCTTGGTCGGCCAAGCCTGCTCCCCTACGAAATCCAGACCTTGGCCGGGTTCTATCTCGCCCTGCCGTCGATGCCGGCGCCGGTCCAGGACGCAGCGGTACTGGCCCTCGAGAATGCTGCAGACCAACTGTCGCCTGCTGATCGCCAACTCTACGATCGCGCGCTGTACCGATCCCGGCCCGGCACACTGGCCGCCGAGTTCAGGAAGGACGTCGAGTCGGGCCGACTGCCGCAAGTCAGTTATCTCGTTCCGTCCGAGGTGGATTCGGAGCATCCATCGGGTTCGTCACCTGCGGCGAGCGCAACACTGCTCTATCAAGTACTCGACGTCATCGCGTCCGATCCGGATCTGTGGGCGAAGACGGCCGTGATCGTCAACTTCGACGAGAACGACGGGTACTTCGACCATGTACCGCCACCTCGACCACCGCGCTCGGTCGAAGCCGAATGGGTCGGTAATCAGCCGCTCGGTCTCGGCCCGCGGGTGCCGATGACGATCATCTCGCCGTGGACTGTTGGCGGTTTCGTTTGTTCACAAGTGTTCGACCACACGTCCGTCACGCAGTTCCTGGAGACGCGGTTCGGAATCACGCAACCGGAAATCGACCCGTGGCGACGCACGGTGAGTGGCGACCTGACGTCGGCGTTCGACTTCGCCAACCCGCGTAGTCGACCGACTTTGGCGCGCCCGCAACCCACTCCGCCGCTGGAACCG
>NZ_LVCT01000475.1:0-1510 GCF_001647205.1 Rhodococcus sp. EPR-134 | reverse complement strand
GACCAATTCCGGAAGTCGTGCACTGACGGTCAATGTGGACGGAAACCGACGCAAACTCGCTGCCGGTGCACACTCTCAGTGGACGGTGCGTTCGGTGGACGGCTGGTATCAGGCCGCCGTGACGGTCGACGAAGATCCTGAATTCAAGCGCGTGCTCGTCGGACACATCGAAAACGGGCGGACCAGCGTAAGCCAACCGACGTGAATCGACACCGAGCGTTCAAGCCCAGGGCCGAATCCCCATTCGGACAAGTCAATCCATCCACACACCCAGAAGGAGTTTCCGTGCGTCGTATCCCGCTCTCCGCACTGATAGTCGCGGGCTCACTGATACTGGGCGGCGGAATTGCCGCGGCTCAGGGCAGCCTGCCCACGTCGGGGAGCGCCGATGGCACGTCGGTGCCACCGTCGTACCTGACCGACGACGCCGGGCGCTCCTTGATCCTGCGAGGGTTCAACACGGCGTCGAGCGCAAAGAGCGCACCCGACGGCATGCCGAAGTTCACCGAAGCCGATCTCGAGCGCGAACATGCCGACATGGGAACAAATTTCGTGCGTTTCCTGATCTCCTGGCGTTCGGTGGAGCCAGAGCCGGGACAGTACGACCAGGAATATCTGGACCGCGTCGAGGACCGAGTCAGCTGGTACGCCGAGCGCGGCTACAAGGTCATGCTCGACATGCATCAGGACGTCTACTCCGGCGCGATCACACCAGAGGGCAACAGTGGCAACGGCGCCGGCAACATCGGCAACGGCGCGCCGGCCTGGGCGACCTACATGGACGGCCTTCCGGTCAGCCCTCAAGACCGGTGGGAGCTGTACTACGTCCAACCCGGTGTGATGCGTGCATTCGACAACTTCTGGAACACCACCGGCCAACATCCCGAACTGGTCGAGCACTACGCGAACGCCTGGCAGGCGGTGGCCGAACGTTTTGCAGGCAATGACACCGTCGTGGCATACGACCTGATGAACGAGCCGTGGGGCGGTTCCCTCCAAGGCCCCGCCTTCGAAGGTGGGCCCCTCGCTGCCTTGTATCAGCGAACCACCAACGCCATCAGGGAAGTTGATCAGGACAGCTGGGTGTGTGTGGCCCCGCAGGCCGTCGGCGTCAACCAAGGTGTCCCCAGCGGGCTCACGAAGATCAACGACCCACGAGCCGGCGAACAGCGAATCGCCTACTGCCCACACCTGTACCCGCTGCCCCTCGACCTCGGTGACGGATACTCCGGCCTCTCACGCACACTCACCGACGCGACCATCGACACCTGGCGCGACAGCGTCGAACACATCGCAGGCAACGTACTCGGCGGCGTTCCGATCATTCTCGGCGAATTCGGGCTCGACACAACACTGCCCGGCGCAACCGACTACATCGACCGCGTCTACACGACCGCCCGAGAACTCGGCGCGGGTGTCTCCTACTGGTCCAGTGATCCAGGTCCTTGGGGCCCGTACCTGCCGGACGGATCGCAGACACTCCTCGTCGACACCCTGAACAAGCCGTATC
>NZ_LVCT01000474.1:0-3817 GCF_001647205.1 Rhodococcus sp. EPR-134 | reverse complement strand
CCGTCTTCGCCGCCCTCGGCTATCCACCCGCAGTGGCAGGCGTTCTCACCGGATTGTGCACTGTTGCAACACCTGCCGATACCCTGCGCGGCCTACCGTATGCACAGGCATCACAGCTACGCACCGCGCATCTTCCGCAAGGCGCACCCACTTCTCCTGCACTGGCGAATCTCGTCGCACGCAAACTCGACATCCGCTTGAGTGGACTCGCACAAGCGAACTGGCTCACCTACACCCGATACGCCGACGACCTCGCGTTCTCCGGAATCGAAGTAGCCGACGTCGGCACCCTCCTCTGGACGGTCGAGCAGATCGCCGGGGACGAAGGGTTTGCCATCCATCCACGAAAGACCAAGGTAATGCGCCCTCATCGACGCCAACACCTCACCGGGTTGGTGATCAACGACCAACCCTCGTATCCGCGCGACGACTACGATCGCTTGCGTGCCCTGCTGCACAACGCCGCCAGTACTTCTGCGCAGGAACAGAATCGGGATGGCGTGGAGAACTTCCGCGCCCACATCTACGGCCGGATCGCGCACATCGGCGAAACCAGCACTACACGCCGACGCACATTGCTGCGCCTGGCTGAACGTGTGGATTGGGACGGTTAGTGCCCGCGAGCAGTCAGACCCGCGGGGTGTAGGCCATGCATTCGACTTCCATGTGCGCACCCAGCGCCAGTCCGTCTGTTCCGAACGCACTGCGGGCCGGCAGTCTCGACGCCGGGAAGTACTCGAGGTAGACCTTGTTGAACTCCTGCCAACGTGACATGTCGTCAAGCATGACAGTGCATTTGAAGATCGCTTCGACACCGGAACCGTAGGCGATCAGCGAAGCCACGATATTCTCCATCGTCTGGCGAGCCTGCGCTTCGAAGCCGTCTGCCAAGGTCCCGTCGGGAAGCATGCCGATCTGACCCGACAGATACAGAACGTCTCCGACGCGCACTCCGGTGGAGAACGGCGTATCGAAAGCGGGTGGGATGAACTCGACGGTCTGAGATGAATCCATTAGATCTCCTCGGAGTTGGAATATGCGTGACGAGTTGGCGTTTCAGCGCACTGGGCGCGCACGAACATCGGCCAGGAAGTGCGCCACCAACTCGTTCCACGCGTGTGGGTCCTCGAAGTAGGGGGAGTGGCCGCGGTCGGCAAGCTCGACCACTTCGGCGTGAGGCAGGAACTCGGCGGCGCCGCGAATCCGCTCGGGTGTCATCAAATCGTCCAGCTCACCTGCGATCAGGAGAACCGGCGCAGCCACCGCCGCGAGTTCGGCCACCGAATAGTTGTGGGCCTTGAGAATTCGGAAGAACTCGGTGTCAGGTGGGCGATGGCCGAAGGTGCCGAGAGCTTGGTACAGGTATGCCCTCGCCATGTCCAAGCTCGGCAACCGTCCGCCCACAGCGGGATGCTCCCCCAGGGGCCGCGCGGTGACGGGTGCTGCGGTGAGGGGAGGTGCGCTGTCCGGACCGAATCCGACGGGAATGCCGCCGGTCGTGCAGGCCAGGACTACCGACTCCACCCGGTCCGGAACAGCGATCGCGGTCCCCAATGCGGCCCAACCGCCCATCGACTGGCCGACCACGTGCGCTCGATCAACCGCCAACAGGTCCATGATTTCGATCAGATCAGAGACTGCCGCTACCGGGCCGTGGTTGCCGTTCTCGTTGGTAGAGCGGCCGAATCCTCGCTGATCCCAGCTGATCACCCGATAGTGCTGAGCGAAGTAGGGCACCTGCTGGTACCAGACGGCCGCATTTCCGCCGAGACCGTGCGTGAGAATCAGATCCGGGCCCTCGCCGGCAGTCTCGTACCAGACCCGTTCGCCGTCTGCGACGGTGATGAAGCCCTCGGTCCGTGAAATCATCCTTATTCTCCTGTGTCGGACGGGCGCTTGCCCGAAGTGTGGTCAGTGAGGAGTTGCTGCACTTCATCGGTGGCCCGCAGCAGGTGTTCTTCGACCATTCGCGTCGTCTTCGCATCGAAGTCGGTATCGAAACCGATCACCGTCAACGCACAGAGCGGAGACCCCTTGCGGGAAGACACTGCACGCGAGACCGAACCGATGATGTCCTGAGATCGTTTGTGGACAACGGCGAATCCGGTTTTCTGAGTCTCGGCGATGTCGGCGAGAAAGCCGGTGGGTCCTTCCAGCGGATAGCCGCTCTTCTCCACCATCGCCAGGTAGGGCGCCCGGGTGTTGTCCTCGAGTGCCGCCACCAACGCGAGCGGACCCGCGAACCGGTGCGGCGGAAGCAGATCCCCGAGCATCCGAGTGATCATCTTGAGTCTCTCGGGACGCAGCGCCGCGATGATCCGCGTCCCGCCGCTCTCGAGAACCTGCAGATTCACCATCATGTCCGTGCTCTCGGACAGCACCCGCATGGTCGGATCGCACAAGGCCGCCAACGAATGCGCTGCCGCTTCGTGGGAAACCTGCAGTGCAGCCGGGCCGGGGAGATAGCGACCGTCGTAGCGGAAGACCCAACCACGGTTCGCGAGTTCTCCGAGCACTCGGTGCGCAGTCGGGCGGAGCATCCCGACTTCTTCTGCCAGTTCGCTGAGCTTCATCGGCGTGGTCGAGCGCGCGATGGCCTCGAGTAGATCCAACGCTTTGTCGACGGCGGACGCAGAACCCTTCGTCATCCGATCCCCTCCCGGTGCCGTGGATGTACCCGGCGATCCGAAATCTCGTGTTCTTGGAAAACCCTTGGCATTCGTCTTGGAAATTACTATAGTCACAACAATCGTTCCGGCGTACGGAATTCTTTGAGCTTCTTCACCTTCCACCGGATTACCGGCAAGGAAGTCATATCTTTCCCAGCGAGAGGTTTTCGGACATGACGGTTGGACTTACCCTTCGGTCGACACCACGGTTCAGAGTTGTTGCCCTAGCCGCGGTCGCGACCGCGGCATTGGCACTGACAGGCTGTTCGAGCGACGCCACGGCCTCCGACGACGGGGGCACCCAGACCACCACGATTCGAATCGCACCTCAGCCGATCGCGGACTTCACACCGATTTGGCTCGGCATGGAGCAGGGGTACTTCACCGATGAGGGACTCGACATCCAACTCGTGGAGGGCGGCGCTAGTTCCTCGGCTCAAATTCCGTTGTTGCTCAGCGGAAATGCAGATATGGCAGCCACGACTGCCGCTGCCGCAATTCAGGCACGGAGCCAGAACATGCCCGTCACCATTGTCGGCGGGCTCACGAATTTTGCCGCAAATGACAGCGTCGACCAGTCCGGTCTCGTGGTCGCCAAGGACAGTTCCATCAGCGGCTTCCGTGACCTCGAAGGCAAGACCGTCGCGATCAGCGGTTTGAAGTCCGTCAGCGAAGCAGTCATCTCCGCTGCGGTGGAGAAGTCCGGTGGCGCAGCGGACAAGATCTCGTTCATTCAGGCGCCCATGCCCAACCTCGGTGACCTTGTTTCCACTGGCGGGGCCGATGCGGCATTCCTCATCGATCCGTTCCTGAGCAAAGCAACCGACTCGGGGCTGAAGATCCTCGGCCACCCCTTCCCCTTGGCCGCGCCCGGTGTACCGGGGACCTCGCTGGTCGCTTCGGAATCGTTTGTCGACGCGAACCCGGACTCACTCGCCAAATTCCGTACGGCGCTTGCCAAATCCATCGACTACGCCAATCAGAATCCGGGCGCGGTCAAGGCTGCACTCTCGACACAAGCCAAGATTCCGCTCGAAATGCTGGCCAACAGCAAGAATCCTCAGTTCGTCGCAGTAGTGGAACCGGGTGCTCTGGGCACGGAGATCGAACTGCTGGTCAAGTACGGGGTATTGACGGATTCGGTCGAG
>NZ_LVCT01000473.1:0-5959 GCF_001647205.1 Rhodococcus sp. EPR-134 | reverse complement strand
GTCTTCTCACAGTGGAAACCGCGGACGACGCGGGCCCCGTCACAGTCACGGTGACGCCGGCAAGCTGATCGCGAGCGTCGAGATTCCTGGATATTTGTCCAGTTCTTTCGTAACGTACAAGCGACGGGTGATCAGCCGACGGAAGGCGAGTATGTCCACGGAGAAGATGTCTGTCCAAGATCGTGTTGCGCGGGTGGTGCTCGATGTCGTCGGCGCCTTACCGACCGGCGCGCAGCGCATTCTCGGTGGCAAGCCGAAGGAGATCGACGGGCAGACTCTGCACCCCGAGATCCAGCTTGCGCTGAGATTGCTCTCAGCGGTCGAAGGTACGAGCTTCGAGCATCTTCCGGTCGAAGAGGGACGGGCTCAGATCGACGCCGAATCGCGACTGTTCGGCGGTACGCCCATCGACATCGAGACGGTACGTGACCTCGAGATCCCGGCCGGGGATCACGCGATTCCGGCTCGGCTGTATCGCCCAGCCGGAGTCTCAACGCCCGCTCCACTTTTGGTGTACTTCCACGGCGGCGGGTTCGTCCTCGGCAGCCTCGAGAGCGGCGACAGTGTGTGCCGCTTCCTGGCCCGCCACGGCGAGGTCAGTGTGTTGTCGGTGGACTACCGGTTAGCGCCGGAGTTCCCGTTCCCCGCCGGGGTCGATGACGCCGTCGCCGCATTCCGGTACTGCGTCGAGCATGCCACAGATCTGGGTGCAGATCCGAAATCCATTGCGGTAGGCGGAGACAGCGCGGGCGGGAACCTGGCTGCCGTCGTCGCGCAGTCCACGACCGAAGACGACGTCAAACCAGTATTCCAACTGCTCTTCTTCCCTGGGTGGACCTTTCGTCGAAGCGCCCTTCGCACAAGATGTTCGGCACCGACTTCTTTCTCACCGACGCCCAACTCGACTGGTATGCAGCCCATTACCTGTCGGGCGGCGCTTCGGCTCTCGACCCGCGAGTCTCACCGCTGCTCACTCCGGACCTGGCCGGCCTACCGCCCGCGTACGTTGCCGTCGCCGGTTTCGACCCACTACGCGACGAGGGTGAGGAATACGCGAACCGGCTGCGAGAGGCCGGAGTCCCGGTTGCACTCAGGCGTCACAATGGATTGATCCATGCCTTCGTCAACACCACCGGTGTCGGCCATACCGGTCAAGATGCGATGTTCGAGGCCTGCGGCGCTCTGCGGGTTGGACTTTCGGGCCCGCACTGAGGGCAGGGTCACGAAACGGGGAGTGCCAGATCCGCCCACTCGACCATCGCTTCGAGCACGGAGCGCAGTTCCATCCCCGTCGCGGTGAGTTCGTACTCCACTCGCGGCGGCACCTCGGCGTAGGCAGTCCGGGTCACCAGATCGAACTCCTCGAATCGCTTGAGTCTGGCGGAAAGTGTCCTGGGACTGATGCCGGGCAATGCGCGTCGTAGTTCCGTGAAGCGCATCGGGCCGTGCGTGAGCTCACGAACGATCAGCGTTGCCCACGGTCCGTCCAGAACCAGCAGAAAGCGCGCGACGCCGCACTCCGGAAGCACGTGACCTGATTCACTCATCGATTCCCCATTAGTTCACTTGAAGTAACTGGTTCCCAATCTGAACTATAGGCGTCATGACTTACACAGTGCATGGCGCCACCGGCGCACAGGGTTCTCCCGTTCTCGCGGGATTGGTCGCTGCTCTCGCCGGATCGACAGGTGCCGAAGTCCGAGCAATCACCCGCAACCCCGACCAGACGTTCGAGGGTGCGAACACCGTTGTCGCGGACAATGCGTCAGTCGACTCTCTCGCCGACGCTTATCGCGGGGTAGACGGGGTGTTCTTCCACCTGCCACTCGCCGGTGACACCGAGACGCTAGCTGGTTACGCCCACAACGTTCTGGCAGCAGCAAGAGTGACAGGTCCTTCGCGGTTCGTGATCTCTACCAGCGGCACGGTGACCCGCGACGCTACTTCGCCGCTTGCCGGTCCCAACACACCCGTTCTCTCCGAGCTCGTCGACGGACTCCGCGCCGAAGGTATCGCGGTGACCGTCCTGACCCCGCGTTTGTTCCTCGAGAATCTTCTTCTGCCCACCGTGCTGTCGGGGGTGAAAGACGAAGGGGTCCTGCGTTACCCACTACGTGCCGATCTCGCGGTCGCATGGAGTTCACATCTCGACGTCGCTGATGCAGCCGTTGCGGCCCTGACTCTCGACGTAGCACCGGACGCGGTCGACATCGGACAGATTCCGGCGATCACCGGCATCGAACTGGCCGAGGCATTCGCCGAACACTTCTCGCGCGCGGTAACTTTCGAAGCCGTGACGCCCGACGCCTTCGGTGCGTCGATTGCGCCGATCATCGGAGCGGGCGCAGCAGTCGGGGTTTCCCAGCTCTACACGGGACTCGAATCTGCCGACAGCGTCGCGTTCGACTCCGCGACGGGTTCTGCCGTTGCCTTGGGCATCGTCGCCCGCAGCACCCGGGCCTGGCTGGTAGATATCGGAGTGAACTGACCGGAACAACGCAAACGGCCGGCTCCGCGAAGTATCGCGTGGAGCCGGCCGATTTCCGGGGTTACCGGTGCGTGCGGGTCTTCAACTGGCGGTTCAGCTGCCGACTCCCGAAGTCCAGACCGGCACCGTCACTGGTGGCCAGCACGGTGAGTCCAGCGGCGACCAGCAACGAAATAAGCACAACGCTCATGGTGAGTCACCTTTCTTCCTGTCGTGAAACGGTTTTGCGCCTCCGGGAAATGTCGACATATCCGGCACCCCACTTCAGCTGACCTCAAAGTATCTGTAACTATGGGTTACGCGCAATGTGTGGTCCCTCACCTGAAAGCGCAGGGTGATGCGCAGATCACGCTGCGTTCGACGGCGGACTTACCTGGCCAGAACCATGTTCACGAACTCGTCGGCGAGCGCCTGAGCGTCCGCACCGCTGCCAGGAACCACATCGGGCGCACTGTGTACTAATTGCATCTGCCCCAGGTACATCGAATAGGCAAGTACGCCACGATGTTCCGCTTTCTGCCTGTCCATCCCCAGATCGACCAACAACGTCACGATGTAGGTAACTCGACGCTCGGTGACACGTCGAACCGCCGCCGAAACCAAAGGATGGCCGATCCCGGCAAGCAGTTCCAACTCCGCACGGCGACCGGCCAATCCGGTCGTGACCGAATCCACCAGACGACGCAACCTCACCTCCGCCGGTTCACCAGAGGACTCGACGGAGGAGATCAGTCTCTCGGTTGCCAAAACTTCCCACCGGCCGAGCGCAGCTTGCAGCAATTCGTCGCGGTTGGCGAAGTGCCAATAAAAGGAACCCTTGGTCGATCCGAGCGTGCGCGCCACCTTTTCCACTGCAACTGCATCAGGCCCATGGCTTGTCAGAGCCTGGAAAGCTGCATCGATCCACTGGTCGCGAGAGAGTCGGGCGCGGGCATTCGTCACCTCCGTACGGTACCGTATGGGTAAGTTCCATACGGCATCGTACGGAGGACGAAATGACACTCGCTTTCAAGGCAATGCCTGCACCGGACTGGGCAGAAGCCACCACGATCACCATCCCGTCTGTTCCGACCCATACATCCGAGGAGTGGGCGCAGGCAGTCTTCGACGTCAGGAATGTCCCCGCACCCGTCCTCGCGATGTTCTGGCTCAGGGAGCGGATAGTCGGACTGCTCGGCATCGCCAAGGGACGCCCCGACACCTTTGCCGTCGACAAGATCGCCGACGGCGAGGCCCTCATCGAAGCGGACGAGAAACACCTACGATTCGTCGCCTCGGTTCAGGCCGACAACGACGCCGGCCTCCTGCACGTCGTCACCGCCGTGGAGCTGAAGAACCGCGCGGGCCGAATCTACTTCGCACCCGTTCAGGTACTGCACGGCGTGATCACGCGGGCAATGATGACGTCCGCTCGAAAGAGACTGTGCACGTGATCAACCGTCCGGACCGCCCTTGAGTTCGAGGCTGATCTGATCGGCATCCAGCGCGGCAAGTGCCGATCCGAGCATCCGTGCGTCGAACACGCCATCGTCACGTGCGTCGAGCAGTGCCTGACGCTGCGCGTCGATCACGTCGAGGCGGATCCTCTTCTTCGACCGACCCTCTGGCGGAACGACACTCGCAGCAGCATCTTCGAGGAGGTCGAGCAACCTGCGATGCTCGTCTAGTTCGGATTCGGTGAGGTCCTGCGCTGCCGGACCGGTCGCCACTACGACGCGCCTCAACGTTCCTCCCTGAAGGATCAACGAGCCTGCTGCCACCAGGAACGCAACCAAGATCAGGAGCGATCGACTCGGGGTGTCTTCCGGCAGAGTCTGCGCTGCAGCCAGAGTGACCGCCCCGCGCATGCCGGCCCAGATGACGATCGTGCCTTCACGCCATCCCAACGGCGCAGCAAGGTAGTAGTCGATATCGGCAACCGTCCGCCGAACCCGAACCTTGAACCTTTCCATCTGATTCGCCGAAGGTGCCCGGCGCCTGCTGCGTCGTTCGTCTGGCGGGTAATCCTCGGGATTGTCGAGGCGATTCGCGATGTCGGAGAGTCTGGGTTTCATGCGTTCACGAAAATTCGCCCGCGCTTGGAGCGCTCGCAGGAGCGGGGCCACGTACAGAGCCCGCACCAAGATCGTGAGGAACAGTGCACCCGCCGCCACGAAGACCGCCGTGGATATGCCCTCGTGGTCGACCCGGACATCGTCGACTATCGACGAGAGTTCAAGGCCCATCACCAGGAAGATCGCACCTTCGAGGACCAATTCGACTGTGCGCCAGTTCTGGGAGTCGGACAACCGGTGTCGCGGTGACAGCTTCCGAGGAGCGTCGTAGCCGGTGACGAGCCCGGCCACGACTGCAGCAACCAACCCTGACGCACCCAACTCTTCGGCGGGGATCGCCGCCAGAAACGGCACCGTGAACGAGATGACCGTGTTGACCGTCGAATCGGTGACACGGGCGCGAACCATCAGGTTGACCTTGCCGACGACAACTCCGATGACCGCGGCCACGACGACGGCAAAAGCGAACTTGCCCAACACACTCCACAGCGACACCGATGCGGCGGCCCCGGCGATGGCAGTACGCAACAGAACCAGAGCGGTGGCGTCGTTGAGCAGGCTTTCGCCTTCGAGGATCGACACCACCCGCGGCGAGACCGGGAGTTTCTTGACGATGGACGTCGCGACGGCATCCGTCGGGCTCACGATCGCACCGAGTGCAATGCCCCACCAGATACCGAGTCCTGGTATCACCCAGGAGAAGAACACACCGAGAACAAGCGCACTCACGACCACGAGCAGAACGGAAAGCCCACCGATGGCACCGAACTCACGCCGAAACTCCATCGACGGCATCGAGACCGAGGCGGAGTACAGCAGTGGCGGAAGCACGCCTGCCAGAATCCATTCCGGGTCGATGTCCACTGCTGGGACAAATGGTAAGAGGCTGACAACGATCCCGGCCATCACCAGAATCAACGGTGCTGCGACTCCGATCCGCGCTCCGAGCGTCGAGGCCGCGACGATTCCGAGCAGTCCGAGCACCACGATGATCAGAGCATCCACTGCTTCCCCCTGTACCCCCGGATTTGTGTCTGGCTCTTTCTACACCTTTGCCGGAGACGGGGGCGACACCTGCCAGGCAACGGCGATCAGAACAACCGTGAACGCCGATGCGGGCCACAGAGCGTGAAGACCGATCCACCGATGAACGAGCGCACCGACCACCGCGCCCGCGATCAACCCCGCGCACATCCCGAAGTGCTGCAGCCACGCCCACTTCGGGCCACCCAGAAAGGCACCGGTCAGACGCTGGCCCATCTTGACCAGCGCACCGGTCATGTACGTGACACCGATCGTCACCTCGCCGTCGCGCTGGAACACCGAGTTGACGGCTCCCATCGCCAAGGCCATCGCCGAGATCGCGCCGGGGGTGACGTCGAGGCTGCTCATCACCGAACCGATGGACAGCAGCCCG
>NZ_LVCT01000472.1:0-1075 GCF_001647205.1 Rhodococcus sp. EPR-134 | reverse complement strand
AGAGCACGATGATTCCGCCGGCAACTCTCGCGGTCGACCACACCCCGTCGGCAAATGCGACGCTCGCCTGCGTCATGTTGCCGCTCATGAACGAAACGAAAGGCCCACCGAGCGTGATGAATCCGAGCGCGTCGACGTAACCGGCCAACCCGGCGAGCGCTGTCGCCAGGCCGATCAGCGACCTGCTGTATCCCGTCACCCGACGAGCTCGGTTCAGCTCAGCTTGCTGGTGCGCAGCTCGTGGCCCTTGGACGTCTTGCAGCGGCCGGTCTCGAGATCCCACTGCCAGCCGTGCAGATCGCAGGTGAGGTTGGTGCCGTCGACGACACCGAACTTCGACAGGTCCGCCTTGAGGTGGGGGCAACGACGCTGAATCTCGTACCCGCCCAACTCGATAGACGCGCTGTCGTCGTGGGCCTCGGCGAACCAGCCGTCGGCGTACGCGATGCGCTCGTCGGTGAGGCACTTGAAGAACGTGTAGAGGAATTCGTTGTACCCACCGATGCGCCACGCCGTGAAGCGTGTCGACAGGAAGATGGTGTTGACCCAGTCGGGCTCGTCGTCGCGCAGAACGGTGCGAACCAGTTCGGGAGCGATGCGGAAGCCGTAGCGGTACTTACCTTCTCCGTCGATGGGCTCACGAACGATCCGCTTCGGGAAGTCGAGGACGACCGTCTCCTCTCCCATCACGAGTCCGACGGGGTAGCCGATTCCGTCGCAGATCAGATCGGACTGAGCCATGATCGGCTCGAACTTGGCCTTGAGACCGTCGAGCAGCGGCTCGCCTTCGGCCGGAGCCCACGTGGCCTTCTGCGCGGCGATGACCGGTGCCATCTTCTGCGCCATCTTCTCGATGTACTCGGCCTTGTTGGAGAAGATCTTGTCGACGTCTGCGTCCGGGATGGGATGCGTCAGCGCGACCTTCTCGCTTCCGCGAAGTTCGACGGCCGAGCCGGGGATCATCAGCAGACCACGATCGTTGCCGTTGATGCGCATCTGCTCGAGGAACGTGATCTGGTCGGGGAAGATGTTTCCCTCGTCGCCGTGATCGTCGTTGAGGTAACGCAGGTCGTCG
>NZ_LVCT01000471.1:0-5856 GCF_001647205.1 Rhodococcus sp. EPR-134 | reverse complement strand
TTCTGCTTGCCGAAGTTGCGCTTGGTGCCCTTCGGGATGTCGTAGACCATCGGGTACCAGATCGCGCCCGAGTACTGCAGCAGATGGATGTCGACCTTCCCGAAGGCGTCGGTCAGCGGGTCCAGGTCGACGGGCCTGGCGTCGTTCATGTTGAAACAGGTGGTTTCCCCGTCCGAGACGACGAGGCCCGAGTCACCGATCGGACCGTCCGCGGGAGCGCGCAGAGCGATGATCATGATGTCGAGATCGCCCTTGGGACCGCTGACGGTGTGCTTGACGGAGTCTTCCGTCTCGAAGAACTTGTGGAAGCCGAGCTTCTCGAGTTCACGCTTGAGGTCCGGCACCGGGTAATCGGGGAGCAGGACTGTGGCGTCCTTGTTGACGTGCGCGATCAGATTCTTCGGATCGAAGTGGTCCTTGTGCAGGTGCGAGACGTAGAGGTAGTCGCAGTTGCCCAGCGCGTCCCAGTCCAACTCTGTGTTGTCGGGGAACGGCACCCAGGACGCAAAATACGTCGGGGTCACCCATGGATCACACAGGATGGATCCGGCCTCGGTCTGGATGTGAAATCCTGCGTGGCCGACGCTGGTGATCTGCATTGCAACCTCCGAAATCGTACTGCTGGTCAACTCAGCATAGTCGGCGCGATCAGGGCCAAATCGCGATCGAGGAGGCGGCCGGTTGTGACGTCATGCACGTCAGAGGTCGAAAGTGGGTTGTGAATCAGACCTGCCGGTGACGCGGACAACACTCTCTGTGCTGGCGTGTTCGCCGTATTTCTTGGCGTTCGCGGGAGCTGTTTCAGCATTCCCGAAGACAGCCCCTAAGGCTAACCTAACAAGCATGACTCGACTCCTTTCTCCCTCCACGACCGATCGCGACTACTGGGCGATCGTGGACAACCTGACGCGACGCGGTTTCTTCGGCGTCGGCGCGGGCGTCGCTGCGGCCGCGTTTCTCGCCGCGTGCGGCAGCACGGAAAGTTCGACGCCCGAGAACGCGGAGACCTTCGAGTTCACGCGCGGCGACGAGAAGCTGATCATTCCGACGGACCCACAGAACGTCGTTGCCCTCGATCCGCGGGACGGCCTCGAATTGTCGATCCTCGCCGGATACCCGGTGACCGCCTACCCGACCGGCGCAGCCGAACACCTGCGCCGTGAGGTCCCGGATGCCACGGGTGTCGAGATCTTCGCCGAAGGTGCTTCCGATCCCAACTTCGAATACATCTCGACTCTCGGCGCCGACCTTCTCGTCCTCAGCGCCGGCTGGTGGGACACCGGGTCGTACGGCAACGACCGGATGCAGCAGATCGCACCGGTCCTGCCCGTCGGCAAGGACTTCACCCCGGAGTGGCGGAAGGTCATGTCGGACTTCCTCACCGGCATCGGGCGCAGCGATCGCGCCGAAGAAGTACTCGCCGAGTACGACGCCCATGTAGCTCAGGTCCGCCCGACCGTCGAACCGCTGATGGCCGGCAAGAAGGTTGCCTTCGTCGCCGCCGCGGAGGATCAGATCGCGTGGTTCCAGAACGATTTCCGCACCGCCGTCGCCGAGGACCTGGGATTCGAGGTGCTCCGTGAAGGCCCCGACCTTCGCGTGATGCTCGGATCGGAGCAGTTCAACCGTCTCGAAGAAGCCGACGTCATCTTCGCCTTGGATCGCAGCGCCTCCGGCAGCGTGTACACCTCGCCGACGTGGCAGCGTCTGCCCGCCGCGCAGGCTGGTCGAGTGATTCCCTTCGACTACTACAAGGCCGCGGGATACGCCTTGACCGCCAAGGTTCTCGTCGACGACTTGGCGGCCGGGGTCAAGCGGTAGAACCCGACCTTCGTCAACCCGACGGGCCCCGATCATTCGGCACCGGCGGCTCGTCCTGTCACGCGGTCCCGAAACTCGCGGAACGCTTGGAAACCACCGGTGAGCGCCCGCGCCAGTTCCTCGGCGCTGTCGACCCAGACGACGTCCTCCAACTCGGAAACGTCGTCGGGCTCGTGATTGCGCTGGGGAACGAGAAACGTCGGGTCACCCTGAGGGTTGACGATCAGGAACCCAGCCGCCGCGCAGAGGTCGTAGACGAACGCGCACTCGGCAGGCGACAGCGTCGCGTGGAAGATTCCACCACTGAGTGGATCGCTCTGCTCGAGCGAGTCGAGATGAAGGTCGGAGAAGGCCCCGTCGATCGTCAATGCCCTGTCGTCACGGTCGACGATCTCGCCTCCGTACGGGCTCTCGACCACGCGCAGCCCGTGCTGATCGAGGAAAGCGGCGACCGCCGCCCGATCAACATCGAGTTGCACGTCCTTCGTCACCCGCATGAAGTGCAGCGAGAAACCCATCGATCCCCCTCGTCCATTCGCGACGCACGTGATGCGCTCGCCAGTACCTCGACAGCCGAGAAGCGTCAAAACTACCTCTCGAGTAGGGTCCGGATCGCCTCGACCACTTCGGCAGGCGCCTCTTCTGCCATGAAGTGACCTGCGGACAGCGTGCGGTGCTCGAGATCGGGCGCCCACGCTTTCCACAGGGCCTCGGCGTCGTAGCCGAGCATCGAGCCCCAGTCCTGCTGAATGACCGTGACCGGCATGTGCAGTTGGTTGCCCGCCTCCCGATCGGACTGATCGTGTTCGATGTCGATGCCTGCCGACGCCCGGTAATCGGCAACGATCGACGGCACCGCCTCCCGTGAGGCGCGCAGGTATTCCGCCCGCACGTCTACCGGAATCGCTTCGCGGTTCTGCGTCCACACGTCGAGAAAGTACTCGAAGAACGCATCGGCGCTGGCGCTGATCATCTGCTCGGGAAGACCAGGTGGCTGAGCCATGAGATAGAGATGGAACGCCACAGCAGCATTCGATCCATGCAGGATGTCCCACATATCCAGGGTGGGGAGCACGTCCAGCGAGCCGAGTTGCGTGATCACATCCGGATGATCCAGCCCCGCTCTGACGGCAACCAGTGCGCCACGATCGTGGCCGACGAGGGCAAACTTCTCGTGTCCCAATTTCCTGGCCACCTCGACGATGTCGGCAGCCATTGTTCGTTTGGAGTAGGTGTCCGGGTTTTCCTCGACCGGTTTGTCGCTGGCTCCGTATCCGCGTAGATCCGGGCAGATGACGGTGTGATCCGACGCCAAGGCAGTGGCTACGTGACGCCACATGAGGTGAGTCTGAGGGAAGCCGTGCAGAAGGACGAGTGGTGTTCCGCTTCCGCCGACCGCGACGTTGAGCCGCACTCCGTCTGCTGTGGAAATCTGCTGGTAGTCGAAGCCTGGAATGGTGATAGTCATCGATCGCTCTCGTTAGTCGGGGTGATGGCAGGTCGGGGTGATGGCAATCAGCTTCGCCGCAGTCGATGAGCGTTCGATGAGCGCGATAGCGTGGGGAAATGCGAGACCACACATTTGAAGCCCCGGCTTTCGGAGTGCTCGGACCCGTGGTCGCGTGGAACGAGTCTTCACACCAGATCGATCTGAAGGGTCCACGACACCGAGCGGTCCTCGCTCGTCTCGTCGTAGCCCGCGGACGTGTTGTTCCCGTGGACGTGATTGTCGACGACCTCTGGGTCGATCCTCCGTCCGGCGCTACCAGCGCAATACGTACGTTCGTTTCCGCATTGAGGCGTGCGCTCGAACCGGATCGCGCGCCGCGAAAGAAGCCGAAAGTCATTGTCACCGAAGGGCCCGGTTACGCCTTTCATGCAGCACCCGACGCGGTCGACGCTTGGGAATTCGAAAGACTGGTGCGAGAAGCCGCAGATTCGACGCCGGCGCAATCACTCGAACTGCTCCGAACCGCGCTGCAGCTGTGGAGAGGGCCGGCCTACGCGGAGTTCGCCGACGAGCCTTGGGCCCGAACGGAGCGATCACGCTTGGAGGAACTGCGTCTGACTGCCGTCGAACGCTTGGCATCCGCGCAGCTCGATCTCGGGCGAGCTGCCGAAGCGATTCCCGATCTGGATGCCCACGTGACGGAACACCCTTGGCGCGAGGAGGGTTGGCGACTACTCGCTCTGGCGCTGTACCGGTCCGATCGTCAAGGCGATGCTCTGGCAGTCCTACGTCGCGCACGGAAGTTACTCGCCGAAGAGTTGGGCATCGACCCTGGTCCACGACTGAACGACCTCGAGTCCGACATTCTCCGCCGGGAAACCCGCCTGGATTCTGCAGGGGCAGAACAGATCTTCAGTCAGGTTTCGGCAGCGTACGACCGGACCGTAGCGGCAGGATCGAAATCGAGATTGGAGTCAACCGTCGGCCTCCTCCGAAGTTTGGCAGTTGCGGGCGGAAGCGGACTCGAGATTGCCCGAAACCAACGACTGACAATCATCGGAACCGCTGAACAATTGGACGACGTCGAACTCACCGCGCGGATCATCGGCAATTACGACGTGCCCGGGATCTGGACGCGATCCGACGATCCTCGGCAGGCTACGCAGATCGTCGAGGCCGCTCAGCGCACTCTCGATCGACTTCCGGCCGGCAACGAACCCGCTCGGGCGAGACTGTTGGCGACAATCGCACTCGAATCGCGCGGACTGCCCGGTCATCACGGTCTCGAATGTGCCCGTGCCGCAGTACAGATCGGTCGCGCTCTCGACGATCCAGGGCTCCTGGCCTTCGCTCTGAACGGATTGTTCATGCAGACGTTCTGGACTACCGGTCTGGCCTCCGAGCGCGACGACATCGGCCGTGAACTGGTCGACCTCGCCATTCGACACGGCCTGGCTACCTTCGAGATCCTCGGCCATCTGATCCGCATGCAAGCCCTCAGCGCCCTTGGGCAATTCGATGCAGCCGAGCTACATGCCGAGACGGTTGATCGATTGGCCGGACGTCACGAACGCCCGTTGGCAGCGGTGTTCACCACCTGGTTTCGCGCTATGCGTACTGCCGCTGCCGGCGCGGAGGCCGCGCACTGCGAGAAGCTGTACGAAGCTGCGGCGGTCAATCTTTCCGATGCCGGCATGCCGGGTCTCGCGGAAGGCATACTCCCTCTCGCAATTCTCGCCCTCCGCGTATGGCGGGGACTGCCGGCGATTTTCGACCCGACCACGCAGTGGGGCCCCTACGAACCCTGGGCCCGGCCACACCTGCTCATCGCACAGGGGCAGACGAACGAAGCAGCGAAGGCGGTCGAGGCATTGCCGGACCCGCCCGAAGACCTACTCTCCGAGGCACTGTGGTGCTTGACTGCCGCAGCGGCGACTGCAGTCGGCGACCGTCGAGTCAAGGAGCGTGCGCGAGCGGCGCTCCTACCTGCCGCCGCCGAAATAGCCGGCGCCGGAAGCGGAATGCTCACCGTGGGACCCGTCTCGCACTACCTGGCCGAATTGGAGCAGGGCTGAACCGTCAGGTGAATGCAATCACCGTCTCACCCCACGCCTCCCGGATCTCGCGGTCGAGATCAGCGACGACGGCATCGCGTTTGTCGATCAACAGTGTCGAGCGTGTGTCGGTGTCGTAAGTGGGCCACCCCGGGTCCGCACCCAGTTCGCGATCGTCCCCGGCGTCGTAATCGCCTGCAGCTCTGGCAAAGTCCAACCACCTCGCCTGCATGCGCTCAGAGACATGACGCGCCGCGCTCAAGCCACCCAACTTGTAGGTGATGTCTCGTGCCCCGTGGTTGATGTTGCCGAAGACGTAGGCAAGTTCGGTGCCGTGGGTCGCACCGATCTTCAGCGCCTTGAGCATCGGCGGCGCGTAGTCGAAGCGATACAACCACGTCGGCGCAACCTTGCTGTGAGCCTCGGCGATCCACAACGTAGGCAGCCGGAATCCGAAATCACGGGTCAAACCGAGACCGGCGCCCAGCTTGGACAGTCCCGAATACGCGCCTTCGATTTGAGAATGATCCG
>NZ_LVCT01000470.1:0-32266 GCF_001647205.1 Rhodococcus sp. EPR-134 | reverse complement strand
GAAGAGCGAAGATTCGTCCTTGTTGGTTCCGATGATCAGCGGAATCGGGTGTGCATTGCCGTGACGGAACGCGCGCACCGGGTAGTCAGGGAGCAGATCACCGTCGACGATCGGCGCGAACGCCAAAGTGCCAGGCGTCTCCTGGGGGACGCGAGCAAACAGTTCGTCTGACGGCCCGATCAAGTCTTCGGCAGACGTGGACCGCAACAGACCCAGATCGCCTCCGCCGCTGAAGATCTCGAGGAACAGCTTCGCGACGATCTCACCACGTTCACTACCGTACACCGAAGTGGCGGGCGAACTTTCGGCAATAGCGCGATGAAACAGGCCGCGAGCGGACGGGACGGTCATCAGCGTCGTCACCGCGCCGCCACCTGCCGACTCGCCGAACAACGTCACTTTGTCGGGATCGCCACCGAAAGCCGCGATGTTGCCTTGAACCCATTGCAGCGCTGCAATCATGTCGCGGAGAGCGACATTGGGCTCGAAGGTATGTTCACTCGAATTGAAGGACGAGAAATCGACGAAGCCGAACACACCGATGCGGTAGTTGATCGAGACGACGACAACGTCGCCGTTCTCAGCCAATGTGGTTGCGTCGAAAAGTGGTTGGCTGGACGCTCCGCGGAAATACGCTCCGCCGTGAATCCAGACCATCACCGGTTTACCCGGCGCATCAGAACCGACGGCGCCCGGTGCCCACACGTTGAGGAACAGGCAGTCTTCGTCCATCGGAACGTTCTCACCGAGCGGGATCATCGCGAGTCGACTTTGCGGCTCACACGGCCCGAATTCTGTTGCGTCCTGGACCTCGGTCCAGGGCTTCGGCGGAACCGGCGCGCGAAATCGCAGCGGACCGACCGGAGGTGCCGCGTAACGAATCCCCTTCCAACTCGACACCGAGCCTTCCGTCGATCCTCGAACCGGCCCGTACGTTGTCTCGACTACCGGCGCTTCGCTGGGTGTGATCGTCATTCGATTTCTCCTCGAAAACAAGTTGCTACTTCGACAGGGCTTCGACAACGTGCGAGAGTTCCAATGCTGCCAGCATCAGGAACAAAACGGTCATGATTGCCGCATTGTGGCGGATCAGAGTGCTTTTGGTGGCGCTCAGTGCATCGGTCACCTTCGCTGAGGGCACGGCAGCCAATGCTGACAGCACGATCAAAGCGATGGACGCCCCTACCGCGAACAGGACGGAGTACGCGATCACTGATACCCAGCCGAGGTGCCCGCCACCGATGATCGAACCTGCCTTGAGTTCGAGCGGCAGGTTCTTCGCGTTGGGTACGGTCAACAACAGTCCCAGGACCGCGGCTTTGGCCGGTTGCATCGAGTCGATCTGCGCCAGCCACGACGGCATCGCCGGCTCGGCATCGTCTTTCGGACGGCTACGCCAACTCGAGTATGCGAGCGCCAGAAAACCGACAGTGAACACGACGGCGAACACCGTCTGGACGGTATGCGCGCTGCCGCTGGACTTCGATTCCACTCCGGTGGTCGAAAGTGCCGTCGCTGCTGTGATCGCTGTCGCGGCCAGCACGATGCTCGCGGTGTACGCGAATGCATTTGCCTTCGCCCGAGTGGACAGTAGGATCGCGATGATCGCAACCAGAGGAATCGGGCTGATGACGACGCCGGTGGCGAGTGGGATGAGCTGCGCAGTAATCGATTCCATTTCTGCGACCGTACAAGCGGCCAATCCGGCCATTGGCGAAACGTTCGGCCTCCACGACATCGCCACTCACGGTGTCACAGAAGCACGGCTGTGAGGACCACCCGGTCTTCCTCTTCGACAAGTTCGAGGGACGTTACCGTACCGGCGAGCGATTCAAGCCCGATCCCTGAGTCCCGTGCCACCGGCAGCCGACCCGGCGAACTGATCCGCACTACTACCGCCCGAGCATCGGCGAGTGTCACCTCGAGGAAGACGGGCCCTCCTGCACCGTGTTTCACGGCGTTGGTCAGTCCCTCCGACAGGATCTCCACCACGCTGTCGAGCCGAGCGGAGCCGGAACCGATCACCGCCCAGACTTCGTCGTCGACGTGACTGACGACCGGAATTGCGTAGCGCCACACCGTGACAAGATCATCGATACGCTTTCGGGCATCGGAGTCAGCCGGCTGATCGGATGACGCAGACAGGTCGCTTTCCAAGCCGTCGAGAATGTGGGCAATGGTTGCCGCAACATCGACTGGGCGACCGGCAACGGCGCCCGAAGACCATGCGGCCGCTACGAGTTCGCCCTGCACCGACGAGTGCAACAACCTGGCCAGTCCACGTCGGGTGTGCATGAGCTCGGCATGGATACGAGCTGCATCGAGCGCTTGCCGGCTCAGGGCACTGCGGAGTTGACGCTCCTCGTCCTGACGCTGCGTATCCGCAGCCCTGATCAGGCAGACGGACAGCGCAACCAACGGGTAGACGGCCATCGACGAGAAATAGAAAGTCGGGGTACGGCCGAACACCGTCAGGAGCAGCCACGTCGCGGTACTGCTGATCAGCGCACTCGAGCAGTACACCGCAGAAAGAGTCGCGATCCGTCTCAGAGGGCCGTCTCCGCTGCTGACAACTCGGCGAGCGCACGCATTGCCACCGACGAAGAGCCAGAAACCGACGCCGAGCTGGACCGCCGTGAACGTCACGCCGTAAGTCGTGAGCAGGTAGACGGTCACCAGTGCCGTGTACGCGAACACCGGTACGTACAGTGGCGCCGGTTCAACGCTGCGTACGACGCCGATCAGTCGATCTCTCGCCGTCAGCCGCACAGTCGGCGTCGGTGATTCGATCGGGGGAATCTCCCGGAACAGTCGATGACTCATCGGGCGAACCACGTCGTCGGAGATTCGCTTCAAGAGAGCTGCTCCTCGCACTCCCTCGAGTTCCGTTTCAGCAACCGCGTGCATGACCGTCTCGATACTGCGCTCGAGCTCTCGCCGACACTGCGCACGGGTTTGGCCGAGGCGGAATCGATCCCGGGTCTGTTGGAGTTGGACGGCGGCCCCGACAACCTTCAAACTCCGTTGCAGCGCGAGGCGGTCACGGAGAGCGCTTACCAGTACGGCGGTCAACGACAAGAAGACAACGCTGCACGCGACGTTGAGTGCCACCCGGACGAGCATCGGTCTGGGGTCGACGGGGAGTTCGAGCGCGCGGGTGATCGCGTCGAGGACGAACGGGCGGATCGCGCCGATCACTGCGAACAGGGCCAGGGCTGCGAGCTGCGATCGGTGTGCTGCAAGAACAGCCCTCGCCATCAGCAGCATCACCCCGACAACGCAGTGGGTCGCGAAGGCGCCGACTGCCATCACGCCTACTTCGCGCACCCCGGTACACAGGTAGTAGTTGGCCATCACGGTCACCGCGAACGGCAGCGTCAGAATCCAGGACCACTTGGTGACGATGTTCCGATCACCGAGTCGAAGCCACCACTCGCGCGGGTTCACACCGAGTCGGTCACTTCGGGCACACCGAAATGGCGGATGAAGATACTCGCAGCAAGCACTCGCGGATTGGTGGACGAATCGTGCGTCAATCCCAGGCTCTCGAGAGTGCGCGCGATGAGCTTCTCCACACCTCGGATCGAGGACCCACGATGCGCTGCGATTGCGCTGTTCGACCACCCGAGCGAGATGTAACGCAGAAGATCGAGCTGTGATCTGGTGAGGCTCGACAAGGCGGAGTCCGGATCACTCCCGAGCGTCGGTGGCTCGGTTTCCGTCAACGCGGCCTCCACTACGCCGATCAACTGATCCGCCGACTGGACAGCCGCCTTGTCCACGAACAACGATTTCGGCGGCACACCCGCAGAACCTGGCGCTGTCGATGCGTTGGGGTAGTTCGTCAGGAACACGATCGCGCAATGCGGAGCCTTCACGGTGACGATGTTCGCGAGATCGACGCCGTTCGGCCGCACGCCAAGGTCGATGTCCGTGACCAAGAGGTCAGGATCGAATCCGTCGAACTCCGTGAGCGCTTCGACCGCCGATCCGGCCGTATGGACCACGAACCCGGCGTGTGTGAGCGTGTCACCGACGAGCGCACGCATCAGTGGTTGGTCTTCCACCACCAACACCCGTCGCACCCACTGGCTGGTCTCCATGACCAGAGATTAACCGTTGGGAGAGTGCGTATTCGACCGAGCAGGTGGTGACGGATTCCGAGTAACACGGCAGTTATCAACCATGCGGGTTCCAAGCATTTCGCCCGATATGTCCCAAGCGTCGGAGCGCAGGGTGTTCCGAGTACACACCCCTTCGACCATCAGGACGGGCCATGACCGCACCGATCACCCCGAAGAACACCGCAGTACGACGAGCCACTCTGCTGGCAGTATGCGTGAGCACCGCAATGCTCATGCTCGACATCGCCGTCGTCAACACCGCCCTGCCGTCGATCGCATTCGATCTCGATACCGGAGTCAGCGCCCTGCAATGGGTGATCGACGCGTACACGCTGGCATTGGCGACGGTGGTTCTCAGCGCCGGATCGTGGGCAGACCGACGGGGTCGACGCCATGTTTTCATCATCGGCATTCTGTGGTTCACCACGGCATCTCTGTTCTGCGCTCTGGCGCCGAACATCTGGGTGCTCGACCTCGCGCGGGCCGCTCAGGGTATCGGCGGTGCCGTACTCTTCGCCTGCTCACTTGCCTTGCTGGCGGACGTGTTCGAGAAGGGTCCCCAGCGCGCGACTGCTCTGGCTGCATACGGCGCCACGATCGGGGGCGCGTTTGCCGTCGGCCCACTGGTGGGCGGGTTGCTCACCGAGTTGTTGGATTGGCGCGCAATCTTTTTGATCAACGTTCCGATCGGGTTGATCACACTGGCGATGACGGTGCGGTGGGTTCCCGAGTCACGCGATCCTCGGCCTCGCCGCGCGGACGTGCCCGGGCAGATTCTGGTGTCCACCGGCCTGGCAGCTCTGGTGTTCGGTTTGTTACGCGGTAACGAGGATGGGTGGTTCGAGCCGCAGCCGATGATCGCCGCGGTGATCGCCGCGGCCGCCATGATCGGTTTCTCCCTGCACGAGCTTCGTACCACCGAGCCCATGCTGCCCCCGCATCTGCTCGCCAATCGGGCCTTCGCCGGAGCGCAGATCGCAGCGTTCTCGATCTCCGCCTCCCTGTTCGCGGTGTTCGTCTACACGACCATCTACCTGCAGAACGTGCTGCATCTGTCTCCCGTGGACGCCGGCCTGGTGTATCTACCGGCGACGATAGCGATGTTCGTCGTCGCGGGCGCCACCGCGAAATTGGACGGGCGCATCCCCGTCTCGGTCTCGTTGACGTGCTCGCTTCTACTCGTCTCGGTGGGGCTGGTCATGATGACCGTCGTCGACGTGACCAGTTCGCCGTACGCGATACTTCCCGGATTTGTTGTCGCGTGCGTGGGGGCCGGGGTGTTCAACCCCGTCATGAGTGGGTTGGTTCTGGGCGAAAGCACTTCGAACCATTCCGGATTGGCCGCAGGGATCAACGACGCGTTCCGGCAGACCGGCATCGCAGTCGGGGTTGCCGTGCTCGGCGCCTTCCTTCCGGCGCAGTCGATGCTGCCCGGCGGACCACCGGACGACTTTGTCGGTGGACTTCGGTTGGCACTGTTTGTCGCAGCCTTCATCGCAGCTCTCGGTGCGTTGGTCTGTGCGGCGACGCTGCGCACTACCAGCGTCAACCAGACTCTTTCCGAGGAATCCGAGCAGATGTTGACGAGAACTAGTTGACCGTTTTGTCCTGCATGTATGAATTTCGCTCCTTAGAATCGAACCGTCCTGCGTCCGCAGGTACGAGGGGAAACGGATGATCTATCGACTGCTCGGGCCGTTGGAGGTCGCACGGGGTCCGGCGACGAGCGACGTGATCGATCTGGGCCCTCGAAAACAACGAACGGTCCTTGCCGTTCTACTGCTCAACCGTGGTCGCGTCGTCTCCACCGACCGGCTGATCGATGCTCTCTGGCACGACGACGCACCGGCGAGTGCGATGGCAAGCATCCAGGCGTATATCTCCAACCTGCGCCGAGCGCTACGCGTCGAAACCGGTACGGCGTCACCGATAGTGCGTCAATCGCCGGGCTATGTCCTCGAGGTCGCTCCGGCAGACGTCGATCTGTCGGTGTTTCTCGACGACGCCGAAACGGCGCGACAACACGCTGAGAACGAACGGTGGCAGCAGGCTTTGACGACCGCTGACCGTGCCCTCGCCTCGGTCCGGGGGCAGCTTCTGGACGACCTGAACGACGCGCACTGGGTGGAGGTGGAAGCCGCAGCCTTCAAGGAAGTGCGGACCGAGTGCCGGGAGACCCGGATAACGGCGCTTCTGGCTCTGGGGCGCCTGGCACCCGCGCTGGTCGAAGCTGCTCAACTCTGTGGCGAGTACCCGTTCCGCGACCGGACCTGCTGGCTGCGAATGGTTGCCCTGCATCGGGCGGGCAGGTCACCGGAAGCCTTGGAACAGTTTCGATTACACGCGTCTCGGCTCGACGCCGAGCTGGGACTGGAGCCCGGCGGGGAGCTGACAGCATTGCAAGGCGCAATCCTGCGCCACGAACCCGGCCTGGCCGCCTGGCCGCGCACTCCGGGATGGACGGGGGCCGAACAAGTGTCGGTCCCGGCTTCTCCCCCAGCCGTAGCAGCGATGCCCGAGACGGATTCCTCACGCTTGTTCGTCGGGCGCGACGCTCAGACGATTGTCGCCGACAAGATGCTCGACGACGTTCGCCGTGGCTCACCTCGCTGGTTGATCTTGACCGGCCCCGCCGGCATCGGCAAGACACGATTCGCCGAGGAGTGTTCGTCGAGAACAACGTCCATTCGAGGAGCCACCGTCTGGGCACGTTGCCCGGAGGACGACGGAACGCCGCCGTGGTGGCCGATCCGCCGACTGGTTCGGGAACTCGGAGCCGACGCCGATTTCGTACTGACGCCGCCGACGGACATCGATCCGGACGAAGCGAGATTTGCCGTCTACGAACGGGTTCGCACCACCATCGAAGCTGCGGCGAAAGATGCACTGTTGACCGTCGTCATCGACGACATTCAATGGGCCGATCCCACGTCCCTTCGTTGCCTGACCTACCTGGTCGGCGCAATGACCAGTGCCAGAGTCTGGTTCGTGTCGACGCTCCGAGACTCGGAAGTCGGGCCGGCAGTGCGCAAGTTCGAAGAAGCCGTACTCCACGGCGAAGGAAACCGAACCATGATTGTGCCGGCGCTCGCGCAGGGCGAGGTTGCAACACTCGCAAGGTGCGTCTCCGGGGACACGCTCGACGACGCGGAGGCGCGAACCCTGGCGGAACGAACCGGCGGCAACCCGCTGTTCGTCTCGGAGTACGCCAGGCTTCCCCGGAACGAGCGACTGGGCGACGGCATCCCCGTCGCCGTTCGATCTGTCCTCGGTCGACGGCTTGCCGCAGTGGAACCGGCAGTGTTGCACGCTCTTCGGGTTGCCGCAGTTATCGGCGACGCCATCGAGGTGTACACACTGGCCGCAGCCACCCGTCTCGATGTCGACACTCTCGCCGACCATCTCGACGCGGCTGCTGATGAACGAATCATCGTCGCGGACTCGGCAAACGGCGGTTACGTCTTTGCTCACGGCCTTCTCCGAGACGAAGTCCTCGAAGCGATACCCACGCTTCGTCGCCAGCGGATACATGCCCGAGTTGCCGAAGTGCTCGAAAATTCCTCCGATCCGGACCGGCTGAGCCGCCGCGCGCAACATCTGATGTCGGCACTTCCCCTGGTCGATCCACTCGTCGTTCTGGAGGCATGCACGGCTGCAGCTCAGGATGCGACCGATCGGTGGAGTTCGGAGACCGCGGCCGAGTGGTGGGAGGCAGCTGTCCGCGCGTTCGACTTACTTCCGGTGTCCCAGCAATCCGCTGACGATCGGGACGACCTGCTGGTGGCCAGAGTCGAGGCCCTCGCCCGCGCAGGTCGAGGGCAGACAGTTCTCGACGTCGTCAATGCCGGTCTCCTCGAGGCTGTTCGGGAGGGGCGAACCTCCGCCGTCGGACGATTGGCAGGCGCATTACTTCGGGCCGCCGGTGCGTGGCCGTGGGTTTCCTACGGTACCGATCCGGGACCACTGCTCGAACGGCTCGCGGCGGTCGAGCCCTTGGTCGAGAACGACAGGTCAGCTCACGCACGGGTTCTTGCTGCGCTGGCGGTGGGAAGTTGCTACCACCCCGAAGCCGAGATCCCGAATCGATGGAGCGCCCGTGCTCTCGACATCGCCCGCGAACTCGACGATCCGGATGTGATCGCGGACGCGCTGCTCGGACGGATTCTGCTTTTCTCCGGAGTCGCGGTGCACAGTGCGGAGTCCATGCGCCTACTGCGCGAGCTTTTCGAACTGCCGCACCAACAATCGCGTGTCGACAGCGTCGTCGCACACGCCGTCGCGAGCATGACGGAGATGAATCTGGCCAATGTCGATGCTGCCGTCAAACACGTCAGGCAGGGGATCATCGGCTGCGAGCTACTGAGACTCCCGGTGGTTCGGGTCCAATTACGCTGGATGGAAGCAACTCTCGCCGAATGGTACGGAGACTTCGCGCAAGCCCGCCGGCAGTACGAGACGGCCAGGCAGATCCATCTGCAAACGGAGTTGTACACGGCTGGCAGCGCAGATCTGGCGTTCAACACTCTGGAATGGGAGCGAGGTGCGTTGGCCGAATCTGATCCCGGTGTCGTGGAACCTGATTCGTGGACCATCGCCATCGACGCCGCCCGAGGCGAGCGCGAGGCCACTTCCGACGGCATCAAGAAGTGGCTGATCAATCGCGGGCCACAGACGTGGACGACATTGGGACACCAGACACTACTTGCACGCGTCGTGGCAGATCTGGAACTGGCCGAATACGCCGACACCTTCATCGAACTTCTCTCGCCACACACCCGCTGCATCGCAACGGTGGGCCATGTCGGTGAACTGGGCTCGGTCGCCGAAGCCTCCGCTCGGCTGCACGCGCTTCTCGGTCACGTCGAGCAGGCATCGACTCTCCTGGATCAGGCCGAGAAGATCGCAACTGGCTCCGGTGGAGCACCAACACTGCTGCGCTGTCGACTGCTTCGGGCGCAGCTTCGAGAGCCGTCCGCCGAACGTGAACGGGAGCTGACGGAAGTGGCGGCCGAATCGGAGACACTCGGCATGCGGGGCGTAGCTGAACGAGCGCGATCGACATGGCCCTGAACTGCGAGAATGCGCTTGGATAAAACTTGGATCCGCTCGGGATACATACGTCAAGAACCACCCAAGCCTGTTCGGACATCCTTCCCTTGACCGAAAGACGGATGAGGAAAGGAAGACCATGAACCTTCAAACCCCCACGCTCGACGCCGCGGTCGAATCACTGCGCGCAGAGGTGACCGGCTCCGTTTCCCTGCCTGGCGAAACGGGATACGAGTTGGCGATTCCGTGGAATGCAGCGGTTCCCGTCGCGCCTGGCGCTGTGGTGGCAGTCGAGAGCGCGCAAGACATTGCCGCAACTCTGCGATTCGCGGCGAAGTTGGGTCTGCGCGTCGGTGTTCAGCGCACCGGCCACGGCGCGGTCCCTCTCGGCAGTGACGTTCTCCTCGTCCACACCGGCAGGCTCACGGAGTGCGTCGTCGACCCCGAAAACCGCACTGCCCGAATCGGCGCGGGCTTGATCTGGCAGGACGTCATCGACGCTGCCGCACCCCACGGCTTGGCGCCACTGGCAGGTTCGTCACCCACTGTCGGAGTCGCCGGCTTCCTCACCGGCGCGGGCATCGGCCCGATGGTGCGCACGTACGGGCTCTCGTCGGATCACGTTCGTTCGTTCGACATCGTCACCGGCAGTGGCGAACTCATTCATGTCACCCCCGACGAACATGCCGAATTGTTCTGGGGGCTACGCGGCGGCAAGGCCACACTGGGCATTGTCACAGCCATCGAGATCGACCTACTACCGGTCACCCACTTCTACGGCGGTGCACTCTATTTCGACGGCGCAGATGCAAGCGCGGTCGCGCACGCCTGGCTGGACTGGGGCGCCGACCTGCCTGAGCACAGCTCGACCTCTCTTGCCTTTCTGCAACTTCCACCCCTTCCACAGGTTCCGCCACCGCTGGCCGGCAGGCTCACCGTCGCGGTCAGATTCGCAAGTCTTGCCGAGGAATCCGATGCCAAGTCACTGATCGACCGAATCCGTTCAATCGCAACACCCTTGATCGACGCAGTCGGTGTGCTGCCTTATGCCGCCCTCGGGGCAGTGCACGCCGATCCCGTCGACCCGATGCCGACGCACGAATCCACGGCATTGACCAACGAGCTGTCACACGAGGCCGTCGACGCATTGCTGGCCGCTGCCGGCCCCGGATCCGGTTCACCCCAAACCGTCGTCGAATTACGTCTCCTCGGGGGCGCCCTCGCACGGGAACCTGAGCACCGCAGCGCCTTCTGCCATCGTGACGCTGCCTTCTCGCTGTTCACCGTCGGAGTTCTTGTCCCACCGATGGTCGACGCGGTAGTCCCGCACGCCGAGACTCTCGGACGAACGATGGCGCCATGGACGAACGGGCATGCACTGCCCAACTTCGCGCCGAGCGTCGACCCGGAGAAGATCGCCCGCACCTACGACGAGGACACCGCTCACTGGCTGAGCGCTTTGGCGGACACGCATGATCCGCAGGGAGTCCTGGCCGTCGGTCAGGTCATGCGCCGGATCTCCTGAACTTCGCCAACTCTCGCAACCGGACCAGATCCCAGGCGTGCCGGGGGCGACGGATACCCGGTCGATCTCGGGGGACTCTGACCCTCAGCGCCTGCGGACTGACCGTGCACCTGACCGGAGTTGGCATCACCAGCGCCTCGCCGTCGACGCCGACCGGAATCTCGTCGGTGTCGGCGTCGACGATCACCTCGAATCCGGTGCCCTGAGCCAGACCGTGTTGATGCGCCCTATGGAGCAACCCGATGGCCTGACGGGCACTGCTGACGGAGATCGCGACGATTCCGAGAGTGCCCCTGTCCAATCGCGGCCGATGACCGAGCCCCGCCAGGTCGTTCATCTCGTACGGGCCGTTGCTGACCAGCACAGCCTGTGGACCCACCGCGGACACGCTCGGGGAGCGCGCGGTCAGCACCGCTCCGGCACGTCCGGCGAGGAGATCCGGGAGCATCTGCAAGAAGGTGCTGGTCTTGGCATCGCGGTACTCCGGACTCTGGACTACCTCGGCGTACGCCCCGAACGATGCGTTGTTGACGAAAGTTCGACCGCCGACGTTTCCCAGATCCACCGTGACCTCGACGCCGTCGACGAGCGCGTCGAGGCACCGTGACGGATCCTCGAGATCGAGCCCCAGATCCGCGGCGAAGTGGTTGCGCGTTCCCGCACTGACGACGAGGAAGGGCAGGTCGTTTTCGGCCGCGACAGCAGCAACCAGTGCCTGCGTTCCGTCGCCACCGGCAACACCGAGTAGGTCGGCGCCGTCCGCGACCGCCTGCCTGGCCAAGGCCGTCACGTCGATCTTCTCGGGCCCCTCGAGCAGTGCGACCGTGGCCCCCCGTTCCTCGGCCTTGCGTTTCAAGTCGAACTTCTCGACCTTGCCACCGCCGGAGTTCGGGTTCATCACGAAGAACGGTTTGACGGGCGGCGGTGCAGTTCGCTCGACAACCGGCAATTCCTTCTCCTCCCCCTCCAAGGCGGTGCGAGCGAAGATACCGGCTACGACGAACAACCCGATCGCAAGGAGCACCACCCACAGGAGGCGTTCTCGGACCAGGAAGGTGAGCACCACGATCGGCGTCAGAACCGCCACGGCCAACGAGAGCCAGCGGAGGAATCCGCGGGTGGTCAGAAACCAGTACACGGCTACGACGCACACGACCACCCCACCGATTCCCAGGATCAGCATGGTCAAGGTTTTCAGTCCGGCGAAGATCAGGAGCACCGCGACTGCAAGAACCAGGGCCGCGAAGGCTGCGCGCGCCAACCAACTCTGTTTCGACGAGGGCCGATCCGTGTGGGCAGAGGTCGTCATCGAGCCACCTCCCCGCGATTGTCATTTCGGCCGGTACTTCGACGCTATCCCTTCGAAGCAGGCCAGTCACCTACCGGCAAGAATCTCGCGATCGCGCACTGCTACTTTATGACGACACCTCGTCATAAAAAGGAGTAGCCGTGACAACACCGACGTCCGAAGCGTGGGAATCCGCCGAAGGAACCCTGACCGGCATTCGGAAAGCCGGACTCCACGGACTGCGTTGGACGGCCTGGTTGGCCGGCGCGACAGGTCTCGCACAATTGGTGTCGATCGGGCTGAACTTCACCGACACTGTCAGCGGAATCGTTCCGGCCACGTACCCGCCTGTAGATGTGGCGTGCAGCGTCGTCGCGCTCGTTCTTCTGGTCAGCCTGCTTGTCGGCCGCCCCAACGGTCCCGCGATGTTGTCGAGTCTCGCCCTCCTCATGGCCATGCTGATGGCGCCCACCCTTCACAAACACGCACCCGAGTCGCTCTGGCTGGCGGCGGCACACGCCGTCTCGGTCGTCGCCGTCATCACGCTGTCCGTGATGACTTCGCGGTTCTCCAGTGCCGAGTTGGATCGGTCGTGACACCGGATTCACCCCTCTCGCTTGCAGCTGAGGAATGGATCACTGATCTCACTACCGCGGAGATGGAGCGATTGCGCAAACGCACGCCGCTCACACTCGCCGAAGAGCAAGAGGTCTGCCGATCCGTACGCTCGATCGCGCAGCAGATGATGCTCGCACCCGTCTCGATGTGGCAAGGTGATCCGCGCCTTGTTGCGGACCTGTTCGACCTCCCCGTGACCGTGAATCAGACCCAGGAGGATCGACCATGCCGAAGTTGACCGGTGGTGCGACAACCGCTGAGCACAAAATCGCCACCCGAGAAGCCATGTTGGACGCGTTCATTCGCGAACTTCACGAGCAGGGCTGGCAGAACGTGAAGCTGCAGACGGTGGCCCAGGCGGCCGGCGTCTCGCGGACAGCGGTGTACAACTACTTCCCCGACAAATCCGCGTTACTGCTCGCCTGGTCCACCCGCGAGATGGATAGATTCCTACTCCTGGCCGAGCGTGAACTCGCGGACCGCGAGAATCCTGTGGACCGACTCGAAATCCTCGTCAAACTGACACTCGTCGAGTTCTCACTGCAACGATTCACAGGAATCGCGTTGGTCGAATTGTTGTCAGCGCAGGATCGCGAAAGTTTCCTCGAACATATTGTCCCGCTGTCGGTTCTGGTCGAACAGCTCGTCCAGGAAGGTGTCGACGCCGGTGTCTTTGTCGATTCCGATGCTGCCGCATCCGCGCAACTCATCCTCGCCTGCGTGGAAAGCCGACGCCCGATGCTCATGGCCGGCGACCGAGTGGACGCCGTCGTAGCGACCAGCGTCCCGTTCATCATGCGCGCGTTGGGCGTTGCGTGGCCGACTTCCCTCGCGGCCGAACCCTCCGATCGCTCTGCTCACGATCGGTAGGATCGCAGATATGCATTTCGACCTCCCGCCCATCGATCAGCAAGCCGAGCGATTGATCGAACTCGGTGTTCACGAGATGGCCGGACTTTCTGCCGGCGATGTCAGGGAGGCCGCAACCGGGCACGGTGATGTCGGACTACTCACCGTGCACGAAAAACTGGCTCCGGCTTCAGTTCTGACTCCGCTGCTCGAGCTCGAGAACAAGCGCGGATTCATAGTCGTCGACATGGCGGACGTCGATCTGTTCACCCCCACCGAGCAGTCAACGCTGCCCGAAAGCCCATTACATCTGCTCAGTGGAGTCGACCGCGGGGATCACCTGGCCAACTGGAGCCCGGACGAAGCATTGCCCGCAATCGTCGACGCAGACCGTACGCCGCTGACGCTTACCGAAGGCATCCACTGGCTGTTGCAGCGCCCCGACATTCTCGAACGCGGAAAGTGTTTCATGACCATCGGCTCCCGACTGCGCAAACCTGACGGATCCTTCGACACCAGAACTCCCGCCGTGTGGATCAGCAACGGAACCGGTCGCGACGGCAAAGACAACCGCAACGCCCCGAAAGTCGGGTGGTGCTGGTGGGGTAACCGCCACACGTGGTTGGGGTTCGCATCGGCGAGCGACCGGGTACCGCTCCCGAACTAGAGCACGGTTGCGCGGTCGAATCGGTACCGATCCTTCCACGGCATCTCGGCCTCGAGCATTGCAGCGGCAGAAAGTAATTCCGCGTCGCAACCCCATTTCGCCGAGATCATCACGCCGAGTGGAACGCCGTCTTCCGTCCAACCGAGTGGCAGACTGATCGACGGGAAACCGGTTGCATTGGCGACGACGGTGTTTCCGGTGAAAGCGACCATGTCGATCAGTTCGGTCGCGGGATCTTCGTCGTTGCGCAACTCCCCGATCGCAAGCGGCGGCTTCGTCACAGTCGGAGTGACAACAAGGTCGGCGTCGGCGTAGTCGAGACTCCATCGCCGCGCCCAGGCCTGAACAATACCGATTGCCGCGGCCAGCTCACCCGAAGACACCTGGTTTGCTTGAACTCGCAAGTGCTGCACTATCGGACGCAGAAGGTGTTCGTACTCCTCCGGGATCGGCTTGGTTCCCGCCAAAGACGAGAACATCTTGACGAAAGCATCGATGAAAATGTCATCGCGAGCCTGCGGTCGCTCGAACACGTTGTGACCCAGACCCTCCAACACAGACCCAACCTTCGATACAGCAGCCGAGAGCTGCGCATCCACGGCTCCGCCGGAGACCGATCCGTGAGCAAGAGCGACGGTCAAGGGGCGAGCCCGAACTCCCCCAGCCTGTACGACGAACTCTTCGAACGACTTCGGCCGAGACGGGTGGATAGTTCCGGCGCCAGGTCGCGTCGCCAGAACGTCCAGCAGCGCAGCGGTATCGCGAACTGTCCGGGCGATCGGCCCCTTGCTCGCAAATCCGAAGTTGTCATGCCCCGCCACGCCCATCGTGATCAAACCGCGGCTCGGCTTGAGGCCCACCACTCCGCACGTACTTGCCGGCGAACGCAACGAACCGGCGGTGTCACTTCCCTGCGCAAACGGCACCAGACCAGCGCCGACTGCGGCAGCAGCGCCGCCACTGCTGCCGGCGGCACTCCGCGTGCGATCGAACGGACTGCGAGCAGGCGGAGCGACTTCCGGCTCGGTGTAACAGGCTGCCCCGAACTCGGGCACCGTCGTCTTACCGATGTCGATCAACCCACCTTCTCGGATCGCCTCGACGATCTCGTCGTCAGCGTCCGGCACGAAGTCGCGAAAGAGCGCCGATCCGAAGGTCGTGCGAATGCCGCGCGTTGCGTCGAGGTCTTTGATTGCCGTCGGAACGCCGAACAGGCGCGGAAGGGGCCCGGCGTCCCGCTCGTCCAACCTGCGCTGCGCTTGTTCGGCGAGGGCGACTGCGTGCTCCCCGGCGATCGTCGTGAAGGCGCCGACGTCATCGGAAGTGGTCGCACGGTCGACGAAGTACCTGGTGACTTCGGGAATCGAGACCTGTTTGGCGGCGATAACACCGGCAAGTTCGACGGCGGACAGTTGATGGAGATCGGTCATCGGGCAGCGCTCCTTGGAGGTCGATGGACACTTGTAATTTCGATACGCGTATCGCTATTGTTGTCAGCATGGTATCCGAATCCACCAGCTCTGCAAGGGCTGGTCGACCAAAAGCATTGAGTCACAGACAGATTCTTGATGCCGCGGCAGAGATCGCCGATACGGACGGCCTGGATGCGGTGTCATTTCGAGTGCTCGCCGAACGACTCGGCATATCGCCGATGTCCGTCCACCGCACAACCGGCGGCATCGACGCCTTGAGGCGAGATCTGATCTCGACTCTCGTAGGCGAAGCCGTCTCGTCGATCGACTGGCCGACCGACTGGCGCGGGGTTGCCCGCACGTTCGCCTACGGCCTCCACGACCTCCTGATGCGCCATCCCCTGGTCCTGGAAGCCCATCGGCAGGCATCACTGGAAGCACCCGGGGCCGACGATACCGCCCACCGAGTCGTGAGCGCCCTTTCCTTGGCAGGCCTCGAGGACGAGCAGGCCACGTACGCATACGGCGCGCTGCATGATTTCGTCACCGGACACGTCGCAATTCAATTGGGACGCGGCGCTTTCGACAGCGCACCTGCCGATCGACGCGAGGCATCGGTGTTCGCACTTCATCACGATCCCACCCGAAGGTTCGAGTTCGGAGTCGCCCTCATCCTGGACGGTGTGGCGTCGATCGCGCAGCAAGGAACCACATCATGACGAGCGGCGTGACCACAACCGAAATTCGCGACGCGTTGGGGCGTCGTATCGCATTCTGCGAGTACGGCGATCCGACTGGCCACCCGGTAGTCGTGGCCCACGGATCACCTGGCAGCCGATACGAAGGGCTCTCACTCCACAACGCGTCTTCGACGGCAGGCATACGGCTGATAGTCCCCGACCGACCCGGCTTCGGACGCACGGATCCGTACACGGACAAGGGATTTCATTCCTGGGACGACGACTTCGTCACCCTGGTCGATCACCTCGAGTTGGGCTCGGCCACACTGATGGGTTTCTCCGGAGGCGGCGGTTACGCGCTCGCAGTCGCTGCAGCCGTTCCCGAACGAGTCTCGAAACTGGTGCTGGCGTGCGCCATGATCCCCGGGGCACCGCGAGATACTTTGCGACGCAGAATAAAACTGGTATCTGCGTTGTACTTTGCCGCCAACTGGGCTCCCCGCGTGGCCGGCGCAATGCTCGCAGGAACCGGAGTGTTCTCCAAGCTACGCAGCGACTCAGTCTCGATCTGGCCGGCCGCCGATCAGGCAGTCATGACCGACGAGGTACATCGCCCCGCTCTCCAGTTGGATTCATCCGAAGGGATCGCACAGGGTGGATCCGCAGGGGTTGTCGACTTGGCTCGGTATCGCCACGAGGTGCCTGGACTCTTCCAATCGATCTCGGTACCAACGGTTTTCCTACACGGAACCGACGACGGAAACGTACCCGTCGAAGTAGCCCGCTGGGCACACTCGTTGATTCCCGACTCTCGCTTCGAAGAGATCAACGGAGGCGGCCATCTGTTCGTCGTCGCCGACCCCACTCCACTCCTTCGCGCCCTCGCCTAATTCCCTCTTGACTCGAACGTGTGTTCGAGTATCCTTTGGGGAGGGGATCGGGGGATTCAATGAGTGTCTTGTTGTCGGACGTGGTTTCGGGTTCTGCGGTGGGGTTACGTGGACGCCTGTGGCAGTTGACTGCTGCCGAGTTGCGCGCTGCTGCGGTGTCGGCGAGTGCGGAGATTCTGCGCCTGGAAGCCGTTCGAGTGGCCGTGGTGGACGAGTTGTCGTTGCGCCCGGATGATCAGGTGATCGCGAGCCGCGGTGTGGGGTCCTGGTTGGCGGCCAACACGATGCTGCAGGTTCGGGACGGGAAGAAGATCGCCGCCCTGGGTGCGGCTTTGCGGCCGTTTCCGGCGGTGGCGGCTCGGTTCGATGGCGGGGACTGCTCCTTCGAGCACGCCGTGTTGATCGTGGCGTTCTGCGAATCACCACCGAAAGGCATGCCAGACGCCGCGCTCCCTCGCTGTATCGACCTACTGCTTGCGGCTGCGTCGGGTGTGGAAGCGACGACCACGAAAGTGCGGAACGCGATCGCGACCTTGGAGCGAATCTTCGAATCGGATGAGATCCCGCCCGCCGAGGATGTCGATCTCAACGAGTTGCGGATCGCGTCGACGTTGAACGGTCGGGTGGTGGTGCGTGGTGATTTCGATGCCCTGACCGGTGAAATGCTGTTGTCGGCGTTGTCGAATCTGACGATGCCCACCCCGGCACCCGATGGAACCCCGGATGCTCGGTCGGCGGCCAAGCGGACGGCCGACGGGTTCACCGAACTGATCCGCCGGTACCTCGACTGCGCCAAAACCGGCACCGACGGTGGTCAGCGCCCGCACGTGAACGTGCACATCAACGCCCGTGATCTCGCTGAGCATCGGGACTGCGCCGCAGCACCCTCCACTGCTGATGACGGAATGGCTGTGTCGGATCTTGATGTCGGGCACATGCCCTGGCTCGGACCGCTGTCGGTGTCGCAGACCAGGCTTCTCGGGTGTGATTGTTTCCTGTCGACCGTTCTGCTCGACGATCATGGGGCACCGCTCGATGCGCAACCAGGAAAACGGTTGGTCACCGCCGAACAGCGAGTGGCGTTGATTGCCCGAGACAGAGGCTGCGCGTTCCCGGGGTGTTCATGTGTGCCTGCCTGGACTGATGCGCACCATATCCGGCACTGGGCGAACGGTGGCCCGACGGTGATGAACAACCTGGTCCTGCTGTGCCGTTCACATCATCGGTTGATGCACCGGAAATCAGGGTTCGTCGGGAAATGGGTGATCCGAATCGGCGCCGACAACAAACCCTGGTTCGTCCCGCCACCCTCGATCGACCCCGGGCAGCACCCGCGACCGGCGAACACCACCTTCAAAACCTGAGAGGTCAAACCTCCTCGGCGACAACAGAACACGGACCAGCGCCGCATCGAGGAGACCTCGATGCGGCGCCAAAAGACATGCTCAGCCCAAGTCGGCGACAATCCGCTCGGCGAGAGGCCGTGACGACGCCGGATTCTGACCGGTGTAGAGCTTGCGGTCCACCACGACATAAGGCGACCACGCCTCAGCCTTCGAGAATTTGCCGCCCAATTCGCGTAGGCGAGTTTCGAGCAGCCACGGAGCCTTGTCCGCCAGACCAGCCTGCGTCTCCTCCTCGTTGGTGAACGCGGTCAGCTGATAGCCGTCGAACAGCCAGCTTCCATCGGGTCTCTGGGCCGGCAGGAGTGCCGCCGGCGCGTGACACACCGCCGAGACCACCTTGTCCGCGTCCAAGAAGTTCACGAGAAGCTCACCGAAGGATGCCGACACCGCAAGATCCTCCATCGGTCCGTGCCCACCCGGTACAAAGACCACGTCGTAATCGGCAGCATCGGCGTTCTCCAGAATCTCCGGCGAATCGAGCACCGGCTGCAGATCGGCGATGTACTTGCGCATACGGTCGGCGCCTTCTTGCCCGCCGTTCACCTCGGGCGCCAGGCTTCCCTCGTCCACAACGGGAGCTTTACCGCCAGGCGTCGCGATCACGATCTCGTAGCCGGCGTCGACGAAAACGCGATGCGCCTCGACCAGTTCTTCCGCCCAGTACCCGGTCGGGTGGGGTGTTCCGTCCTTCAGCGTCCAGTGATCTGCAGAAGTGACCGCAAACAACAGCTTTGTCATCGCGCAACCTTTCGTCGGTAAAAGGAACCCATTGGTGACAAGACACCATCTTCAAGGCCCGATCAATGAAATAACGTCCAGTCAGTGCAACACGCTGCCCTTGTGAGAATTCCTCACCACCGCAGAATCACGTCACCCGTCAGGTCCCGATCGGCTTGCCGAACAGTCCTGCGACGAGTTCACCAACCGCATCCACCCAGACTGGCCAGGTCCTCTGATCAAGCGCCATGGATCCAGCGTCGAAGGTGCTGCATCCCTGCTGAGCAGGCACACCAGCGAACCGATCACGAAGCCACAGTAGAGCACTCGGCAATGCGACGACTTCCATGCTGACGTGCTCACTGAAGTGGTCTCTGGTGTAAACGACACTCGCAGAAGGATCTTGGCAATAGGTATCGACAAGTTTGTTCACCGGGCCAACAGGCACCAACCAGTCGGGATTCGACTGATAAATGTACATCGGCACGTCAGGAACAGACTTACCCATGGCAGCTCGGGAGAGCGCAGCTCTCACCGTGGGGTGTTGGACGGGATCTCCCGGGACATCGAGGAAGCCCTTGATATTGAGGAAGGGCACTGCAGCCGACGTCCAGAGCATGCACAGGTTGTCCTTGGCAGCGAAAAGCGCTCGGCCGGCAGGGTTTATGTGCTGATCGATGAAGCCTGCAAGTTCAGGATCTTCTCGGCTCACTCCGATTACACCGGCAGCGACGATCCCGGCCCCTAGAGCGTTGTTGGCATTGTCGAGCAAAGCGCCGAGATCCGCGGCAACACCACCTTCGGCGACTCCGACGATATTCAGTTCCGGCGCGTACGCCTGCCGTATTTCAGCTGCGTGACCGGTAGGAATCGATCCACCCGAGTAGCCGAGCAGCCCTACGCGAGTTGACCGCCCTTGTAGCTCCATGGGTTCGAAGTTCTCAGCAGCACGGATACCGTCGAGCGTGATCCGGGCCGCGACGGGGCCGGAGGCGAAGGAAGAATTGGGTCCCTGATGATCGGGCACCGACAATGCCCAACCCTGCGCCAGTGCCGCCTGCACTTCGAGGAATTGAGCCCCACCGGTCGCAGCGCCCGTCACCAGCCACGGCAACGCGCCTTGCTGCATGACATACGAAGGTGCGCAGTAGTTTCCGAGTGAATCCTCTGCCATCTGAAAGGACAGCAGCGGGCGCGGGCCTCCATCGCGAGTGTCGCCACGCGGCTTGATCACTGTGGTGACAGCAGGAATCGCCTCGCCCGCAGCATTATTGGATCGATACGAGATCTGCCACGCATCCACGTTGGTCGGAATCAGGTTGAGAGTACCGAGATTCACCGCACGAGCGGCGATGATCTCACCCGGTTGCTTGGATTCGACGACCTCGACAGGCGGTTCATAGAAGGCCTGGTCCAGTTCAGGCAAAGGCGGTGCAACCGCAGGCGGCAGGGCAGGCTGGACCTGAATTTGGGCGGGAACACCTTCGTCCGGTGCCGCTGAGGCAGGTGCCGAAAGTCCGATCTGCCCGATTACTGCAATCACGGCAATTGCGAGGCCCCCGCGTTGTCGGTCAGTTGTCCAGCGTCGTCCCATACCAATTCCTCCCCGGAAAAGCACAGATTGCCTTGTGTTGCCGCAGTTCTCATCACGAGCACACAAGTTAGATGCGAGTGTCTAACACATTGAGGACGAGAGTAGAGCGTTGTGGGCCGGATTACAATCCCCTGGTGTTCGTGACCTATTCGTCGGCGTGAAGGGGCGCGTCGTCGATCAACGCATTCAAGAGCACCGTCATCAGATCGACCAGTACCGACACGGGAGGACGAGGCTCCGCAGTGCTCCACTGGTGCACCAGCGCGGTAAGCGCGCCGATGAAGGCGGTGGACGCCCACCGGTAACCACCCGGCGGTTCGTAATCTTCGCCCACGATCCCTTTGATGATCGACTCGAAAAATGTTGCCCAGACCGAACGTTGGTCCACACGATGCTTTTCCACCCGGGGACTGACACCTACGACGTCGATGAAGGCAACGTGTGCGCGTCGTGGGTCACTTCCGACCGACTCGACGAAGGCGGCCATGGCCGTCGCTGCCTTGTCACGGAGATTGACCGAAGGCTCTGCATCGAGTGCGTCGACCATTGCAATTCTGGCGTCGAGTTGAATCTGGTCATACAGCGCGAGGAGTAGATCCTCGCGACTACCGAACTCGTCGTAGAACTGCCTTCTGGCCAGACTCGCGGACGCGCAGATATCCGCCACCGAACTTCCGGCATACCCCTGGTCTGCAAACACGCTGAGAGCAGCATTCAAAAAGAGGGAACGGCGTTCGGCCTTGCGAGCCGCGACCGACCTTCCGCCGTAGTTTCTGTCTGTTTCAGCGATTGCCACGTCTGCCAGACTATGCGGCATCGCGCCGCACACAAAACGCATCTGACCTGCTGCGAAGTTCCTTCACCACCACTACCGGCGCATCGGCACTGCAGCACGATCAGGCCAATACGAAGGCCACGGCAAAAAGTGTCCAGGCGGCAGCGAGAACCGTTGACGCCGCAGTAACTGCCCCGGTCACGGCAGGTCGAGTGCTGCGGTTGCGCGCGGCGATGATTCCGACCGTTATCAAAGTCAATGCCACCAGGAACGACAAAACCACGATTTTCACCAGCAACCCCTTCGACGACGGTCAACAGAACCGGAGACTATTTAGATAGTACACAAATAAATCGTGCATTAATTAAACTCAAAGTCTGTCAGGGGATTCTTGACAGAATTCAACAGCGCCTGTCAGGCTAGTCCTGACGAAAGGAGAACTTCTCATGGAAGACCTGATCGAACGCGCCCTGACTGCGAAGATCGAGACCGCCGCGATCACCACGGTCAACGCCGCGATCACCGAGGCCGGCACTCAGGCAGACAAGATTGTCGGAACAGATCCTTTACCTGGCAGCCCTGAGTGGGAGGCAGAACAGGACACCGACATCCCGGCGCAGCGTCAGATGGCGTGGCAGTTGGCCTGTTTCCGGATTCAGCTGGCCGCAGGTATCGATTCGACGGCAAGCGTCATGAGCCTGCGTAGATTCGGCGCAACATGGTCAACCATCGGCCGCGCAGCGGGAATGACCCGTCAGTCCGCGCATGAACGGTGGGGTCGACGTGTATCGGACATGCTCGATCCCTACGGAGTCGGGATGCCGCCCATGGTGCCCAATGATGATCCGACTCAGCCCTGACTAACAATCGCGTGACTAACAATCGCGTGACTAACAATCGCGTGACTACCGATCCGGCAGCAGCGCATCGGCTTTCGCGACCAGCACAGCGCGCTCACGCTCGTTCCCGGCCAGCCGAGCCGCTTCGAGGAGTTCGGTTCTAGCCTCCTCGGATCGGCCGAGCTGACTGAGCAACTCCCCCCGAACGCTGGGAAGCAGGTGGTAGTCGGCCAGTTCACCTGAAGCGACAAGCTTGTCGACGAATTCGAGCGCAGGGCCAGGACCGTATGCCATGGATACCGCCGCCGCATGATTGAGGTCGACCACGGGCGATGGCGCCAGTTGCGCCAGAGCCTCGTAGAGGATCACTATCTTCTTCCAATCGGTGTCTTCGAAAGTTGCTGCTCGCGCATGACATTCGGCAATCGCCGCCTGCAGGCCGTACGGGCCTCGTCCACGCCCGACGGCGTCAGCTCGTTCCAGCGCGGCAAGCCCACGTGAGATCTGTAGGCGATCCCACCTCGTCCGATCCTGGTCAGCCAGCAGGATGGGTTCACCGGTCGAGGTTGTCCGAGCGCCGAATCTCGAGGCTGTCAGCTCCATCAAAGCGACAAGGCCGTGTACCTCGGACTCCCTGGGGACCAATTCGGCGAGTATTCGCGCGAGCCGCAGAGCCTCAGCACTGAGCTCCGCCCGCATCCACTCGTCCCCGGAACTGGCTGCATAGCCTTCGTTGAACACCAGGTACAGCACTCCGAGGACCGCGCTCAATCTGCTCGAAAACTCTTCTCGCCCTGGAACTTCGAAAACCGCTTTCGAGGCGGTCAGCGCCTTCTTCGCGCGGACTATCCGCTGCTGCACCGTCGCCGTCGGCGTGAGGAACGCTTTCGCAATCTCTTCCGTGGTCAAACCGCCCACCACCCGAAGCGTCAACGCCACCTGCGCTTTTCGATTCAACACGGGATGGCAGGCGATGAACATCAGGCGAAGGACATCGTCGTCGATGCGGTCCGGATCCCAGCTGACGTCGTCGAAATGTGAAGCGTCGTTCTCGAGTTCACGCGCAAAGTGGGCGTAGCGCTCGTCCAACCTCTCACGTCGTCGCCACCCGTCGATCGCTCGTCGTGTCGCCACAGATGTCAGCCAGGCAGCGGGGTTTCTCGGAACCCCCGTCGCGGGCCACTGCTCGACGGCTTCGAGCAGAGCCTGCGCGGCCAGATCTTCGGCGAGATCAAGATCTCCGACGGTGCGAGTCAACGTGGCGACAATCTTCGCGGATTCGATACGCCAGACCGCGTCGACAGCCTTTCTCGTTTCTTCTCGCACCGCCTCGTCGGTCATGGTCAGCCTGCGACCGGACGATCGGTACCGAGCTCTTCACGCCAGCCGGCCTCTTTCTGGATGTACTCGTTGTCCTGATCGAAGTCTGACATCTCGCTCACGCGGCGTACCTCGAGCTTGCTTCCCGGCCCGAGCGGGCAGCGCTTCGCCCATTCCAAGGCTTCGTCTTTGGTCGACGTCTGAATGATCCAGAATCCCGAGAACAACTCCTTCGTCTCCCCGTACGGGCCGTCGGAGACCAGCGGAGGATCGGACTCGAAATCGACGATGAATCCCTCCTCCATCGCCAGTCCCTCACCGGCCAGCAAGACACCTGCCTTGATCAGGGACTCGTTGTACTGCCCCATCGCCGCGATGATCTCGTCGAAGTCCATGTCCTTGGATGCTTCGATAGCCTCATCGGTGGAACGCATGATCAGCATGTACTTCATGAGAATCTCCTTCGTTCGTGGACCGCTCTGTTCGGTCCCTCTGCTTACACGTCGAACGGCGCACTCACCGATCGACAAACTTCCGAAACAATTTTTCCGAGGACATAACCGCCGGTCGCGATACGCTGCCCACGGTATCGGCGGACGGGCCGTCGGGCCGGTCAGAAGTCGAGAAATCCCGGCACAACTTCGCGAACGAGCCCGGTCGCGTCAGAGCTCCCGTAGAAATACACCGACCCGTAACCGAATAGGTACTCCTCTACGAAATCGGGGTGGGACTCGGCAACCACCGGCCACCCCTCTTCGTTGATCTGGAACAGGAAGCTGTGTCCATCTGCCTCGACGGCATCGGCGTAGGACGGTTCGTTCTGAATGAGCACCGGTTGCGGAGCTATCAACACCAACGGCATCACCTCGTCGTCCGATGGAATCCTGATCAACGCCGCGCTGCCAAGGCCCGCATGGCTGCCCGCCGATTCCGCACTTCGTGACGACGAGGGGTGCAGGACTGCCCTAACCCCGATGTCCGGGTATTCGAGGTCGTCGTCGCCGATGGAGAAACCTCGACGGATGAAGACCGAAAGCTCTCGCGCGCCGAGCCACGGCGCCGTGTGTGCCTCGAGCGTCAGAAGGTACTCGTGCGACCGCAGAATCGCCTGACCAGCGAAAACTTGCGGAGGTCGTCCACCAATCCGTGCCCCACTTTTCGAATCGCTCGAACCCACCCCGAGATGTACCCTGTCCACCGGCGTCATCCTAGGGAGATCCGACGGGTGTCGGAGGGAGACTCTCCGATTTCCTACAATCCGCTGGTGACGTAGGCCACATTCAGGCTCGATGATGGGTGCATGACAACATTCCCGACTCTCGACCCCGAACTCGCCGCGGCACTCACCATGCTCCCGAAGGTGGACTTCGCTGACCTCCCCAACGCACGGGCCACCTACGCCGCTCTGGTCGGCACCATGTTGGCCGACCTGTCATTCGACGGAGTCTCGCTTCGTGAACTGTCGGCACCCGGCCTGGACGGCGATCCGGAGGTCACGATTCGTTTCTTCACCCCGGACAACACTGCCGGCCCTGTCCCCGTTCTGCTCTGGATCCATGGCGGCGGATTCGCAATCGGCACCGCAGAATCCAGCGATCCATTTTGCGTCGAGGTGGCGCGGGAACTCGGATTCGCCGTTGCGAACGTGGAGTACCGCCTCGCCCCCGAAACCCCCTTCCCCGGCCCCGTCGACGACTGCTACGCCGCACTCCTCTACATCCACGCCCATGCCGAGGAGCTGGGGGTCGATCCACGCCGCATCGCAGTGGGAGGGCAGAGCGCAGGCGGTGGACTGGCCGCAGGCACTGTCCTCAAAGCCCGTGACGAGGGCGTTGTGCCCGTGGCCTTCCAATTCCTCGAAATCCCTGAACTCGACGACCGTCTGGCGACGGTCTCGATGACGAACTTCGTCGACACCCCCTTGTGGCACCGCCCTAACGCCATCCTGTCGTGGAAGTACTATCTCGGCGAGTCGTATTCCGGTCCCGAAGATCCTGACGTGTCCATTTACGCTGCGCCGTCCCGGGCTACCGACCTCACCGGTCTGCCGCCGACCTACCTGTCCACCATGGAACTCGACCCGCTCCGCGACGAAGGAATCGAATACGCCCTTCGGCTGCTGCAAGCGGGAGTCAGCGTCGAATTGCACTCCTTCCCCGGAACCTTTCACGGGTCGGCACTGGTCGCGACCGCCGCGGTCAGCGAAAGAGGTGCCGCCGAAGCCCTCACTGCGCTCAGGAGAGGGTTGCGTTCGCTCTCGCCGGTCTCGTAGCGTTGCGAGATGCAAGGACTGATGTACCGGCTTGCCGAGCTCGATGCAGACTCGGCAGGCCTGGTACGTGTCATCGATTACTTCGACGCCCTCGTGCGGCACGGCTCCGACACCGCGTCTTTGCTTCGTGCGAGCGCGCAGTTGGCGGACTGCATCGTGGGTATCGAGATCGTCGAGCGCGGCAGAAGCAAGAAGAATTTGCGCCGTTGCGATCCGCGCGGCCGCTGGTCACCCGATCCTCAGCTCCCACCGAGCATGACCAGAAACATTGCCGTAGACGACGAGGTTCTCGGAACGGTATGGATCGAACGACCCGGGGCCAGCTTGCCACTCGACGAAATGCTCGTCGACCGGATGGCCCTGACCGCAGCGATAATTCTGCAACCGCGACGCCTGCCTACCGAAGCCGAGCACACTCGAAATCTGTTGTTCCCGATGGATGAACTCGCGGTGCTCACCTCCTGCGCCGGTCTCGGTATCGAACCCCATACCCCAGTCCGTGTAATGGCAACCAAGGCAGTCTCAGGCACGGCCGAAGGTGCTGCACACCTTGTCATTTCGCCAGATTACAAACCTGGCAAAGCCACTGGGATAGACGCTGACGGCGAGTATCTGAATCTCGTGACGGGTTCGTTCGCGGCGACACCCGAGCTGTCCGAGGCCGCGCTGTCGTCATTCATTCGCGCCGGAATATCTTTGACTGCTCCCGCTTCCGAAGTGAGCACAATACTGAGCACTGCACGATTCGCTCGTACACAGGCGTCGGCAACAACACCGATCGTGAACGCCGACGATCTCGGCGCCCTCAACCTCTTGGCGCCGGGACCACACATCGATCACTCGCGAATACCGGATCTGGTTCGTGCCGAAGAGATCGGCGATACCAAACAGGGGTTAGAACTACTCGAAACCTTGAGGTCATACCTGCAGTCCGGAACCTTGAGGGCCGCAGCAGATTCCATGCATCTTCACCACAGCAGCGTCGCGCACCGATTGGCGAAACTGTCCCAGCACGTCGGATTCCACGTCGATTCCATCGAGAACCGAGCACGCGCAACGGCCATGATGCTGGTCCTCGATGGCGGATAGGACCCACCGCGCATCACAGGCACTACGCAGTGGTTGACGATCTTTCGCGTTGAGCGAGCGCAACAAACGGCGCAAGCGCCGGATTCGGATTATCCGGGCGGTAGGTCACTGCCACGTCGAGAGTTGGTTGCTCACCGGCGATCTCACATAGATGGACACCCGGGATGCGGAGCATCCGCGCTCTGCCCTGGGGGATCGGCGCAATACCCACCCCGTCCGAGACGGCATGCAGCACCTGCTCGTCGTCGGCCTCGAATCGAACGATGCTGGGCGCCCCGTTTGGCCAAAGTTGTTCGAGCGTACGCAAATACATCCCCGGGGCGTTGGCCTCCGGCCAGAACACAACGGGGACGTCCACCAGATCTCCGAGTTCGAGCGTCGCTCGATCTCCGAACGGATGATCCACGGGAACAGCGACCAGGATAGGTTCGGTGTCGAGGACGATCAGGGGAAGTTCTCGATCGTCTTCATCGAGCGGCGGGCGAACAACCGCGATGTCGACGGCTCCGGTTCGGACGAGGTCGACAGTCTGCGCCGAAGTGCCACGATGAACGACAACTTCGACGCCCGGGTAGAGCCTTCGATAGGTGCTGACCAGATCCGCGACTGCGCCGCCCGCCCACGAACGGGTGTACGCGATGCGCAGTTCTCCGTCCACACCGCGCGCGGCCAACCGAATTCGTTCGACAGCCCGGTCCGCACACCCGATCAAAAAGCGCGCCTCTCGTACCGCCACCTTGCCGGCTTCCGTGAAGGTGAACTGCGGACCCCGACGATCCACCAGCGGCACTCCGAGTTCGCGCTCGAGAACCTTGATCTGCTGACTGAGGGCCGATTGCGCGACGTGGACGTTCGCAGCGGCTCGAGTGAAGCTCCCATGATCCGACAGAGCGATCAGATAACGGGCACGCTGCAGGTTCATACGGCGATTATAAGAAAAACAGATGGTGGTGTCACTACTTGGTCTTGGACACGGCATCACCTGAGGTCGGAGGATCGAGTTCACGTTGATCCACCGTCTGTCTCCCGAAAATTGTCACCCGAACGATCACAAGGTTGCACATGAACCCCCGAACACTCACTGAACCTACAACAGACGCGAGGCTTCTCGACGCCCTCGCGGAGATCGTCGGCCACACGCATGTCCTTACCGATTCCGAACTGATCGAGGGCTACACACGTGACTGGACGGGACGTTGGATCGGCGACGCGATCGCGGTCATCCGCCCCGGCAACACTTCCGAAGTGTCTGCGGTTCTTCGAGCATGCTTCGACGCGGGGGTTCCCGTCACACCGCAAGGCGGCAACACCGGACTGGTCGGTGGTGGGATCGCCTCGGCTGGGTCCGTGGTGCTGAGTACCAGACGTCTGGAGACGATCGAAGCCGTCGACCCCATCGGTCGGACAATCGCGGCCGGCGCCGGCGTGACCGTTGCTCGCGCCGACCTGGCCGCATCTGCACACGGTCTCCGCTTCGGAATCGATTTGGCATCAAAGGAATCCGCAACACTCGGCGGCATCGTCGCAACCAACGCCGGTGGGACGCGCATGGTCCGATACGGAAATACACGCGCACAGATACTCGGTATCGAAGCCGTGCTCGCGGACGGTTCGGTGCTGAGTAGATGGACTCCACTCGTCAAAGACAATGTCGGATACGATATTCCAGGACTTCTCGCCGGCAGCGAGGGAACGCTCGCAGTCATCACCAAGGTCCTGATGAAGCTGGTCACCCCGGCGACCGACACCCAGGTCGTGCTCGCGGGTGTACGCGAAGTCGATCAAGCGCTTCATTTGTGTAATCGCGTGCGTCAGAGCGGATTGACCGTCGAAGCCGCCGAGATCATGACCGACGACGGCATCTCCCTCGTCTGCGCACACACCGATGCCCGTCGCCCGTTCGGCACCCCTTCACCGATGTACACACTCATCGAGGTGTCATCACCGCGCGAAACGGAAGAGTCGCTCCTCGAAGTACTCTCCGACTCTGCCGACCTCATCGAGGACGCGACGGTCGAGCCTGGGCCGGCTCGAAAACTGTGGACTCTGCGGGAAAGCCATACCGAAAGCATCAGCGCGTCGTCGACGACGCCGGTAGTCAAGCTCGACATCTCCGTCCCCTTGTCCGTGATGGGAATGTTCATCGACAACCTCCGAGAAAGCCTGGCACAACGATTCCCCCTCGTGCGGCCAATCCTGTTCGGGCACTTCGCCGACGGAAACATTCATGTGAACCTTCTGGATGCCGAGCCGAGGGTCGCACACGAACTGACCGATATGGTGTTCCGACTCGTCGCCGCCCACCATGGAAGCATCAGCGCCGAGCACGGGATAGGCCGCGCGAAGTCGCCGTGGATATCGCTGGGGCGCACTGAAACCGACATCGCCGCAATGCAGCTGATCAAATCCTCCTGGGATCCCCGTGGAATCCTCAACCCTGGAATACTGTTGCCGGAAAAAGTCGGGTAAGCAAAAGGGGTCTCGTGCAGGAACTTTACGTCGTCACTCATCCTCATGCCGAACACACAGCGCAGGACGTAGTCGGCGGTTGGCACAATTCGGTTCTCACCCCCGCTGGTCGGCGCGATGCAGGTTTGATCGCCGAAGCACTGAAACGACGACGCACCGGAACTTCGCGCGCGGTCCGCATCACCTCGTCCGACCTCGAACGGTGCACCGAGACATCCACGATCATCGCCCGGACACTCGATGCTCCGGCGACAACAGACACTCGATTGCGCGAAATCAGCTTCGGAGAAGCCGAAGGACGCCCGAACTCGTGGCTGGCCCAGCGGCAGGTCCCGGCCCCTGACAACAACCGCCTCGATCACCGTGGCCCCGTTGCCGGTGCCGAGACCCGCCGCGACATCGCATCAAGGGTTCACGAGTGCATGTGCGAACTGATGGACGATCTCGATCACGATCACATCGTCGTAACCCACGGCTTTGCACACACATTCGTCGTCTCCGCCTGGCTACAGATTCCCGTCGACGCCGCAGGATTTGCGACCTTCGCGACCACCCCGGGTGCAATCACACATCTCCGACACGACGACTACTGGCGCAACCGAACCCTCGTGCAACTAGCTGATACGACGCACCTGGACTGTGGCACGATGGCCTGATGCGCCATGTCTCCGACGACGAACGCCGTGCTCGCATAGGAGTACGTCATGCGCTGGAGCCAATGTTTCACGTCGATTCGCCGGAAGCTGCCACGCGGGCGATGACGGTACTGCACGCCACCGAGTCAGCGACGGTCTATCTGTCTTGCTGGGCGAGGGTTCGGTCCGTGGACGCCGCCGACGTCGACCGCGCCCTGTACGACCAACGCAGTCTCGTGAAGCAATTGGCAATGCGCCGCACACTCTTCACCTTTCCCCGCGACTTGCTGCCGGCCGCGTGGTCGAGTGCGTCCGCCCGCGTCGCGAACACCGAGCGGGCACGAATGGCCAAGGATGTCGTCAAGGCCGGACTCGCCGTCGACGGCAACGACTGGCTCGATCGCGCACGGACGGAAGTGCTGAAGTTGCTCACCGATAGGCCTGAAGGGCTTTCAGCGGTAGAGATTCGTCAGGCCGTGCCGATGACAGACGTCAAGGTCGAGGGTTCGGCAGGTGAAATCTGGTCGGCACCCAGGGTTCTCACGCATCTCGGGGCAACCGCAGACATCATGCGCGGCACCAACACCGCCCGCTTCCCCGTCTCACGCCCACTGTGGACTCTCACTCGACACTGGCTCGACGACGCCCCCGTCGATCTCGAATCTGCAGACGGCTATCGAGAAATAGTCCGCCGTTGGCTCTACACCTTCGGACCGGGCACGGAAGACGACATCGTCTGGTGGCTGGGCTCGACGAAGACGGTCGTCCGGGCCGCCCTCGCCGAACTCGACGCCGTTGCAGTCTCACTCGACGGAGGCGACACCGGCTGGCTGCTACCGGATGACGTCGCCACGGTGTCTGATCCAGGTCCTTGGGTCGCACTCCTACCGGTGCTCGACCCGACAATCATGGGGTGGAAGAACCGTGACTTCTACCTCGGCCCGCACCGCAACCAACTCTTCGACACCCGCGGTAATGCCGGCACCACCGCTTGGGTCGACGGTCGCGTCGTTGGGTGCTGGATCCAAGACGAAACCGGTGTGGTGCACGTTCGATTGCTCGAGACCGTGTCAGCGTCTGCGCGACGTTCTCTCGATGCCGAGGCGGCGCGCCTCACTGAGTGGCTGGGCGGCGTCAGAATCGGCACGGGGTACGTCTCACGGGCTATGAAGCAGGCGGCTGAAATTGCTGAAGCCACGCCTTGACGATGTGACCAGAACACTGTTCTAGCTGTTCTTTCTGCTAACGCCATCCATGCGCGGCAAGGCAACCATCGACAAGTGTACGAAACGTACAGTACACTTCGAACTTCACCGATTGACCGATCTAGGAGGATCCATGGAAGGTCAAGCAGTTCGTGAATACGGTGCGTACATCGATGGAACGTTCCGAGCCATCGGCACATCCACCTTCGAGGCGCGTGACGCCGCTTCCGGCGCTCTGCTCGCCACACTGTCCCGATGCGGGGCAGAAGAAATCAATGATGCGGTCGAAGCCGCCGGACGGGCATTTCCGGCGTGGGCAGGCCTGACGACCGAAGAACGGTCCGCACAAATCTTGCAGTTTGCCGCACTGGTGGAGGAACGAACTGAAGAGCTTGCCCAACTCGAGTGCATGGACACCGGGCGACACATCAGGGAGATGCGAGAAGACTATCGGGCCGCAGTGTCGCACCTACGATACTTTGCGTCAGTTTCGTTGGCGCACCACGGTTTCGGCCGCGAATTGGCCTCGGGGTATCTGGTTGCGAAACGGGTACCCTTGGGCGTGTGCGGACAGATCATTCCCTGGAACGATCCCGTTGTGATGACGGCATTCAAGATTGCTCCCGCTCTCGCTGCCGGAAACACCGTCGTACTCAAACCTGATGAAAATGCCTGTGTTTCAGTCATGGAACTGGCGAGGATCGCCGCCGAAGTGTTCCCGAAAGGCGTTCTCAATGTTGTACCCGGCCTCGGCGAAGAGGCCGGCGCAGCCCTGATTGGTCATCCGAAAGTCAGCAAACTCGCTTTCACCGGAAGCACCGAAGTCGGCCGACTCGTGGCACA
>NZ_LVCT01000469.1:0-28758 GCF_001647205.1 Rhodococcus sp. EPR-134 | reverse complement strand
GGTCGCCGATGCCACCGCGGGTGTCCTCATGTGCAACGGCCAATCCTGCCTGGCCGGAACACGTCTCTTCATCCACGAGGATATCTATGACGCCTTCGTGGAAAAACTCGTCGCAGGATTCCGATCATTGCGAGTCGGGCCACCACTCGAGGAGGACACCGAACTGAGTGGATTGATCCACAAGGAACATGCCGATCGTGTGATCTCGATGATCAATTCCGGAATCGAAGAAGGCGCACAAGTACTTACCGGCGGCAACCGAACAGTAGTGCCGGGATTCGAAGCCGGAAACTTCGTCGAACCGACAATTCTGGAGGTCACGAACTCGATGCGAATTGCGCAGGACGAAATCTTCGGGCCTGTTTTGTGCGTCCTCAAGTGGAACAATTACGAGCAAGTGATCACAGAAGCCAACGACACTCCATACGGACTCGCTGCTGGGATCTATACCTCGAACCTGAAGAACGCCATGGAAACCGCGGACCGTCTCGATGCGGGCTGCGTCTGGATCAATCAGTACTTCAATCTGGGAGGCGGCGTCCCCTTCGGCGGATTCAAGGAAAGCGGTCTCGGGCGAGAGTTCTGCCTCGAGACGCTCAACGAATACACCCAACTCAAATCCATCACTGTCGCCACGTCGACGCCCACGACAAACCAAGGAAACACACATTGAATATCTCGGGAAATACCATCTTCATTGCCGGCGGAACCTCCGGTATCGGACTCGCACTTGCAGTGGGCCTGCAGAACGAGGGGAACAAAGTAATCATCGGTGGGCGGCGATCCGCTCTGCTGCAAGAGATCTCGGACAAGTACTCGGGCATCGGCACGGTCGTCATCGATGTGGACGACCCGAAATCCATTCGAACGGCGTATGAATCCGTAACGGAGGACTTTCCCGATCTGAACGTCCTTGTGACGATGTCGGGAATCATGTACCCGGAGGACCTGAAGAACCCGGACTTCCTCGACGTCGCCGAACGAACGATCACGACGAACCTACTCGGGACTATTCGACTGGTCGGCCAGTTCATTCCGCATCTGTTGACGAAGCCGACCGCCACCATCGCCACTGTGTCATCCGCCGTCGGCTTCGTCCCACTTCCCATCACGCCCACGTACAACGCCACGAAAGCTGCCGTTCATCTCTTCACCGAGAGCATGCGCGTTCAACTCGCCGATACTTCGATCCAGTGCATCGAACTCATCCCACCGGGCGTCCGCACCACACTGATGAACCAGGAGAACTCTGAATCGGCTCTACCCCTTGATGATTACATCGAAGAAACCATTGCTCTACTGAAAGCTGACGACAACGCCACAGAGATTGTGGTCGAAGCGGCCAAGCCACTTCGTCATGCCGAGATCAACGGTGAGTACCAGAACGTGCTGAAAATGCTCAGCTGACAGTGCCGAGTTGACACACATCGCGCAACGCTGGAGAGGGCAGTACCCTCTCCAGCACAAAGGATTTCAGCGAATATTCCCTTTAGACACCGTTCCGGAGTCCACGAACCGCATGATCGATGATCGAGCGCACCGTGTTGTCGTCGATACTCGCGTGCCCCACCAACATCCGGTAGATCAAGGGACCGAAGAAGAGATCGATCGCTTCCTCGATCTCGATGTCGTCGCGGAAGTATCCGGACTCAACACATCGTCGAATCAGTTCGGCGAAGCCGCGACGACGTTCGTCGAGGAAGAAGGTACGGAAGTATGCAGCCGTCGTCGGGTCGTTGGCACACGCGCCGACAAGTTCGGCAAAGATCGACCCGAGTGGACCTCGGTAGAACCTTCCGATGTCCTCGAGGTAATCGTTCAAATCGTCTTGCGCACTGTCGGTCTCCGGAAACGTCAAGTGCCGGGCCATGAGCACACCGAACGCTTCAGCGGCGATCGCCTGCCGCGACGGCCAGTGCCGATACAGCGTGACTTTGCTGACGCCCGATTGCTCGGAGATCGCATCGATGGTCGCCGCCTTCATTCCCCCGGATTTCAGAAGCGCTTCCGCTGACCGAAGGGCCTTCTCGTGGGCCGCCTCGCTACGTGCACCGCTCGGAGGAGTGAGCAGTCCAGCCTGGGCGCCGGCCGAGTCTCGAAACACGCCGTCATCGGGAGCGCGCTTACCCATGTCCACTCCTTCGTCCTTCAAGACCGTGCAGCACAGAACATTTCCCGGAATCGGACGACCCGGAACAGCCCTAGGCAGCAGTTCGTCGCGACAGCTACTAGTCGTATCGTACACATGGCATCCTGAGCAGAATTAGCAAGGCCACTTCAAAGATCTCAATCATATTGCGTCCATGCATGATTCAAACAACCAGCGCAAGACTCTCGTTTATTACTCAAAAGTAAGATAGCGTGTGGTCGTCATCACATCAGCCCGTCAAGTACCGAGAGACATACGAAACCGAAGGGTCGATCGTGGCATCAAAGATTCTCTTTCAGGGAGCGGTGGCGCTGACAGCCATTGCACTCACAGGCATCACAGCACCTACTGTCGCCGCGCAACCGTCGGCGGATTCCTTCTATCAGTACAACGGTTCGGCACCGCTGTCGTCGTATCAGCCTGGGGCCGTGCTCAAAACGAGAACCTTGCCCTATCACGTCGTCAACATTCCTACCCCGTTGCAAGCCGTACAGGTGTTGTACCGGTCGACCGACGCTCTCGGCCGGCCGTCTGCGAATGTCACATCGATTCTTCGACCACCCAATGCCCAGCCGGACAAAGTTGTCTCGTTCCAGTCGGCCTACGATTCACTGAACCCGGAAGACGGGCCGTCACGAGCAATCGCGGGGGACACCCCGATCGGCAGCCTTACCGCCAGCGGGCGCAATGTCGCCTTCGGCGGGACTCTCGCTTCCGGCGAAGCCGTCATGTTCGGTCCTCTACTGGCGCTGGGCTACACCGTCGTCATTCCCGACACCGAGGGCCCGAACGCGGACTTCGCGGCGGGACCCGAATACGGAATGATGACTCTCGACTCCCTCCGTGCCGCTCGCAACACTCCCGAGACAGGTATTTCCGACTCAGCCGAGATCGGTCTGATGGGATACTCGGGTGGAGCAATCGCCACCAACTGGGCGTCCATCCTCGCTCCGGACTACGCCCCGGACATCAACGAGGACCTGATCGGCGCCGCCCAGGGTGGTCTGTTGGTCAACCCGGCAAACAACCTCCGGTACGCAAACGGAAGCATCGGTTGGGCAGGCGTTGTCGGGATGGCAGTCGTCGGACTTGCCCGTGCCTACGACATAGATTTCGATCCGTATCTCGGCGATCGCGGACGCGAACTCCTACCTCGGATCGAGGATGCCTCGATCGGGAACGTCATCCTGCAGTACCCGGGGGTGACCTGGCAGGACCTTGCCAAACCAGAGTATGCGAACCCCAACTCGGTGCCCGAGTACGTCGACGTCGCCAACAAGATCAACATGGGCAACGCGCCGATACCCACCATCCCGATGTTCATCTCTCAAGCCGCAAACGGAGCCCTCGAGGGCACCCAGCCAGGTGGACCGGGCGTCGGCCCTGGCGACGGAGTCATGGTTGCCGGGGACGTCCGCTCACTCGCCACTCGCTATTGCGACGCAGGTTTGTCCATCCAGTACGACCAGTACGACACCATCAGTCACGTTCCGGGTGGCGCGCTGTGGCTCCCCGGCGCCATCACCTGGCTCAACGACCGTTTCAACGGAAGTCAGTTGCCGAACAACTGCTCGAACATCGCACCGGGCAATTCCCTGGCGCCGGAAGAACACGCGGCGGGCTGACAAATCCAACAGTCGCATCAGATACCGATTGCCAGATCGTCGATGTCTGCGAGCGTGCCGCCGTTTTCGAGGATGCTCGTGTAGTTCCGAAGTCGGTTCTGATCTATCTCGGTAGTGCTGACCCCTCGCTTCCAGTACCCGAAGACAACTACATCGTCCTTCGCCAGGCCGACTGTCTTACGGAAATGCGCTCGAATGGCTCGCATCTCGTCCCGTTCCCCTGCACCCCACACCGCGTAGTCTCCTGGGTTATCGAGTTCGAGGGCGTACTCGGCGAGTCCATCTTCGACATGGTGCAGCTCGAGGCCGGGGATCACGGGCAGTTCCGCGAAAGCCTCGGCGTCACCGGTGGCGACCCAGCCGACGCCGGTCAGTCCCTCGGGCCACTGAAGCAGAATCGAATAGAGGGCAGGTATCGCGGTGTCGTCGGCGAAAAGTGCGACGCGGCGACCAGCGATCTCGGGAACGAGGAAGTGCGGGCGAGGACCGGTGAGCGAGAACGTGTCACCCACACGACGGTCGTCGGCCCAGCGCATCATAGGGCTGGTGTGACCGTGCAGCACTACGTCGAAGGTCATCGAACCGCTCGACGCATCGAAGGTGCGCACCGTGTAGACACGAGAGACGTCGTCGTAGTGCGGACCCAGCTGGATGCGAAATGCGACGTTGGGCCGCAACCAATTCGGGTCGTCCGCCGACGAAGTCAACTGGACGGCGATGCGCAAGATGCTCTCGGTCGGCCGTTCGACGCGTTCGACGACGGCAACCACGTCGTTGAGACCGCGGTCGTGGTCTTCTCCGCGTGGCGCCTTTGCCGACGCAGACGTTTCAGTTTCTTCAGGTCGAGATGCGGTAGTCATTGATATCTCCTGATCGGTGGTTCAGTTGTGGACGGGTAGTTGACTGACAGGTCTTCGATCACGCGGAACAACAAGTGGCCGTCCGGTTTCCGGGTCTTCGAGAACCAGCGCCTCGAGGTCGAAGACTTCGCGCAGTAACTCAGGGGTGAAGACGTCCGAGGCACTGCCCTGCATGACAATTTTTCCGGACCGCATGGCAACTACGTGCGTGGCATATCTGGCCGCGAGGTTCAGGTCGTGCAGGACCGCGACCAATGTTCGACCGGACTGGTGGAGTTGGGAACAGAGGTCGAGAACCTCGATCTGGTGTGCGATGTCGAGAAAGGTGGTCGGTTCGTCGAGCAACAACACCGGGGTGCGCTGCGCAAGCGTCATGGCGATCCATACCCGCTGACGTTGTCCCCCACTCAGCTCGTCCACCAATTGGTCTGCTGCATATCGCATTCCGACTTCATTCAGAGCCTCGGAGACAACATGCTCGTCTTCGGGTGACCACTGGCGCAGCATGCTCTGATACGGATATCGGCCGCGGGATACGAGGTCTGCGACACTGATCGCTCCAGGCGAGAGCGGGGACTGTGGCAACAGGGCGATTCGCCGGGCGACTTCTTTGGTTCGATAGGACCGAATATCGTTACCGTCGAGCACAACACGACCCGATCGAGGTGTCAGCATTCTGCCGAGCGCACGCAACAATGTCGACTTGCCGCACCCGTTCGGTCCGACGACGACGGTGAACCCTCCATCGGGGATCTCGAGACTCAACTCGTCCACGATGGTTCGATCGGCGTACCGTAGTTCGATCTTCTCGGCGCGCAGCCGCGATGTTGGGGTGGCAGTAGTCATGAATCTCTTTCATAGCGAGTTTTTTTTCAGGCCTGACGAGCGAGCAGCCAGATCAGATAGGCACCACCGAGCAGACTGGTGACAAGACCGACAGGAGTGCGGAGACCGACCTCGACCGCTTGCGCGATCAAGTCGGCGCCCGCCAGCAGAACTGCGCCTAGCAGGAAGGAAGTCGCGACAAGAACACCGCTGCGCCGTGCCAACCGTCGTGCGATCTGGGGAGCGGCGAGCGCCACAAATGCGATGGGGCCGGTGGCCGCGGTCGCCGCGCCGGTGAGCGCGACCGCAAGCAGAATGCCGGCAAATCGGTATCGCTCCACGGAGATCCCGAGCGAGGACGCTGCGTCGTCGCCCATCTCCATCATGGTGACGCGCCGGGACACCACGACGAGAGCAGGAACGAGAACACCGACGGCGATCGCAACACTGACCGCGTGTGGCCAACCGCGCCCGGTCAGCGAGCCGGCCGTCCACTGCTGCACAACGGTGGCGTCGTCGATATCCGCACGCACCACCAGGAACGACATCACGGCGCTCAGCATCGCGCCCACGCCGATACCGACCAGGACGAGTCGAAGACCGCCGCTGACGCCGTCTTTGCGTGCCAGCGCGTACACCAGAAGCGCCGTCAGCATGCCGCCGAGAACAGCGGCGCCCGCGGTCTGCAGTACCCCGCCTCCGAAGAAGACGATCTGAACCACGGCTGCAGTCGCAGCGCCGGTGGTGAAACCGATGATGTCCGGCGATCCGAGAACATTGCGCGAAAGCGTCTGGAAAACCGCGCCGGCCACACCGAGGCTTCCGCCCACGCCGATCGCCGTGATCAGCCGCGGCAGCCTGCGATTCTGGACGGACCGAACCGCCGCTGGGGCGCCTTCGCCGTGCAGGGCACGCCATACTTCGCCCAAGGACAGATCCAGGGTTCCATACATCAGCGCGACAAACGAGAGCGCCGCCAATGCCGCACTGATTGTCACGGTTACGAACAGCACTCGCGGAACTATCCGCCACGAGTACGACCCGATTCGAACCACCCAACCGCGGAACAGCGGTGGAACCGGCTGTGCTGCAATCGCATTCACAGCGACGCCACCCGCCGCGAGCGCACGAGCGCAACAAACAAGGGGCCACCGAGCACCGCCACGGCGATCCCCGTCTGCAGATCTCCCGGCGCTGTGGCAACGCGACCGAGAACGTCGGCCAAGAGCAGAAATGCCGGGGCGACAACGAGCACGCACGGCAGAAGAAATCGCAGATCCGGCCCGACGACACCGCGCACGATGTGCGGTGCAGCCAGGCCCACGAATCCGAGCGGTCCAGCCGCCGCAGTGGCAGCCCCTGCCAGCAGGATGACTGCGACAGCGGATCCGACCCGTGCGGGTCCGGTGCTGGCACCGAGCCCTTTGGCGACATCCTCGCCGAGCGCGATTGCGTTGAGTGGACGAATCAGCAACAACGACAACATGATACCGACGATGACGAAGGGCAGAACAGTGACAATCACGTCTCCGCCGCGGCCTTGCAACGAACCCACTGCCCAAAATCGGAACTGATTGAATGCGGCCTCGTTACTGATGAGAACCATGCTGGTGAGAGCCGTGATCGCCGTCGCAACAGCGGCACCGGCAAGCGCCATGCGCGCTGGGGTCGCGGCGCTGCGATGCGCCGACCCCAACATGTACACACCTACCGAGGCAACGGCCGCGCCGGCAAGCGCGAACCACAGATAGCCGCCGACCGAAGTCACCCCCAGATAGGCAATCGCAATCACGACTGCTGCTGATGCTCCGGCGTTCACACCGAGTAGTCCCGGATCGGCCAGAGGGTTGCGGGTGATCGACTGCATCAGCGCGCCGGCCAGTCCGAGCGCGGCCCCGACCACAAGCCCGAGAATTGTTCGAGGCAAACGTGATTCGATCACAATCAGGTGCTCGTTGTTACCGGCGTCGTAGGAAAGAACTGCATCGAGGACAGTGGAGACGGGGATGTTGCGTGAGCCGATGACGAGTCCGCCGACGGATGCCAGCACGATTACAACGATGGAGACGAGGACCAACAACCCCGCACGCGCGGCCGTCCCGGACCGCAGTGGCGCTTCGGTCCGGGACTGCGCAGAAACGCCCACGCGGTCATCCACCGAACGTGGACACCAGCGACTCGACCGTCTGCTTTGCACTGAAGTAGTCGAGACGGAAGGCTGCCGTTCCCATCGCGTATACCCGATCACCCTTGACCGCAGGTTGATTCGCAAGGAGCGGGTCGGCCGCGAGTTGCTTCTCCACGTCCTTGGGCCCCATCGAGACGGCAAACAGCGTCTGCGCCCCGTCTAGTGCGGCAGACATGTTTTCGGAGCTGACGATCGCGACGCCGGAGGCACCCCGCTTGTCCGGAGCGACAAACTGCTCGGCGGGCTCGGCATAGGTGAAGCCGAGCGAGGCCAGCAGATTGCCCTGCGGGCTGTCGGCTCGGAACGTCCAGACACCGTCGGCACCCATGTAGACCAGTGCCGTCACCGGCTGCTCGGGAAGTTTGATCTTCGCGGCTTGGGTGGTGACCCAGCTGTCGTATTCGTCGACGGTTTTGGCGGCCTCGCTCTCGAGTCCGGTGACAGTCCCGAGCTGATCAGCGAGCTCCTCCCAGGAGCTGGCGCCGTAGTCGAGAAGAACAGTGGGTGCGATGTCGCTCAGCTGTGAGTAGGCATCGAGTGTCGAGTCGCCGCCGTTAGCGGAGCCGATGATCAGATCGGGCTCGAAGGTCTCGATCGCGTCGAGGTCCAGCTCGAGATTTCGGTAGAGCACCGCGACGCCACGATCAGCCGCCACGCCCGACCACTGGGAGAAAAACCCCTGGTCATCGGTCATTCCCGACGGCGTTGTCGCCGCACTCGCGACCAGCGGCGCTCCGATCGCAAGCAGCGTGCCGGTCAACGACGGCGAGGTGGACACGATCCGAGTCGGCTTTGCAGTGATCTCGGTACTGCGGCCGCCGTGATCGACGGTGCGCGGCCAGCCCTCGGTGGCCCCGGAGGTTTCCTGGGTGCCCTCGGTTCCGGTGTCACTACCTGACGAATTCGAGCAGCCGGCAAGAGCGAGGGCGACGACCGCGGCGAGTACTGCCGCCGTCGGGCGTAGAGATCTGCGCATGAGTATGTGGCTTTCTGAAGATACGAGAGTGCGCCGCTGCGAACGCAGTCGGCAGAGGTAAAGTTAGCCATACTTAAGTCGCAAGGGTTGTCCAGGAGCGCCAACGTGTTACCACTATCGGGAAGGTCGGACGCAATCGACTTGGGGCCGATCCGCGCCTGCCGCACCGAGCCAAGCATCGGCCGCTCACCCCTGTTGTTCTGGGTTCTCGCAGGCAGTGGACGCGTCAGGACCGGATCGACCGTCTACGAGGTGCCGGCAGGCGAGTTGTTGTGGATCCCGGCGGGCGTGCGATATTCGATGGAGACGGACTCGGATTCCGTCGCGTTTCCCATCCTGCTTCCGCCCTCGAACGGCGTCAGCGCCGGGCCGGCTACCGTGACGCGTCTGCGCGTTCCGCCCGGATGGGAAGACAGACTGATCCACGAGTTCGTTCACAACCTGGGCTATCTGCGCGGCGACGCTGCACACCCGTCGTCCTTGTTCGAAATGATTACCCGGGCCGACGACGGGGCCACCTCGCTGCCGCAATTGCCGCAATCACGGGAAGCGTTCGAGATCGCGCACGCCCTGTTGCGAACACCTGGCACCGACGACACCGAGGCACAATTCGCGAAGCGTGCCGGGATCAGCATTCGAACGCTCCAGCGATACTTCGTGGAAGAAACCGGCCTCACCTTCACGCGCTGGCGGCTTCGAGCTCGGATCGCCGCGTCGTTGGAGTACCTGAAGCAGGACCGCGAGATCGGTTGGATTGCAAACGAAGTCGGCTTCGAAACGGGCAGCGGATTCACGCGTGCGTTCCGGTCCCAGATGGGAGAGAGCCCGAGCGACTATCGCCGCCGGGCCCTCTCCGGTCCAACCGATCGCAGCGTGGACACCGACAACGATCAAGCATTGGTCCGCATGCTCGCAGAGACCAGGCAGCCCGGGGAAACAGCGCCGCCGATACCGGCCAATGCGACGTGGCCGCGCGTCAACGGCGCCCACGTCGCCGTGTGGGTCTACCGAGGCCAAGCCCGGGTGGACGTCGCGGACCGCAGCTGGGAACTGCGCACCGGAGAGGCCATGATTCTTCCTGCAGGCGTCCTCAATACCGTCACGGTTCCGACTGGTTCACTGCTTCTGCCGCTCGGCTTCCGTTCCTCGAACGGGTCGACCGTATCTGCCGACGCCCTCGAGACCGTGCAGTTCTCCCCCGCTGACGAGTTGGCATTGCTGCACACTTTCGTCGCCGCCTACACGCCCTTGCGCCCGCGCGGCCACGACAGCGCCATGGCATTCGACATCATCGCCACCGGCCCTCTTGCACAACCGGTTTCGAACACCTCGCCCGCCGCTTCGATTGCCACACGACTGGCAGCGACGACCGCCGCCCGCCCGGCCGACCCTCGCACTCTGGACGAGTGGGCGCAAGAGTTCGGTACCGACGCGGCCAGGCTGCGCCGGGAGTTCCGTATCGAAACCGGCACCACGTATCCGCAGTGGCGATCGCTTTCACGGATGACCCAGGCACGCACCCAACTCCAACTCGGGGTTGCACCCGGCACGGTGTCGAGGAACCTGGGTTACGCGCACCTGCCCGCATTCAGCCGAGCGTTTCGCACTGCGCACGGGATCTCACCGCAGCGCTTCCAAGCCCAGTCCGTCGAACGCGCCCTCTGGTTACGTTCTGTGCCGCGCGCCGCGGAGCCGAGCGCTCGGGTTCTTCACACCCACTGAACGAGTTGCCACACGATTCCGTTGGCGTCGACGAACTGGCAGTAACGCTCACCCCACGGTTCCGTCTCCGGTTCGGTGACGACGGAGGCACCTTCAGCAGCGATGCGGGCGAACTCGGCGTCGACATCGTCGACCACGAATGCAATGAGCAAGCCTTGACCGGCCGGACCTGCGACGAAGTCGGGCTTGAACGTCCCGAGCCCGGTGCGCAGGAAGACCACGTTGACCCCGGCATCCGGATGATTCAGGGAAACGAAGCCGTCATCGGCCATGGCCTCGGTGAAACCGAAATGGGTTTTCGCGAAGTCTGCCGATGCGTCGGTGTCGGCGACGTTCAAGGACAGAGCAGTGCTGGTGATTTTCATCGTGGGCCTCCCATGATCGATAAACCTTATGCAGTGCATACAGTATGCACCGTATAAGGTATACCACCGTTGAGGTATTCCCGATTTCTGGAGACGACTGATGGCACGCGAACTGATCGACCTGCTCTGGCGCGATCACCCCCTCGCGCCGAAGGGTGGCACCCGCGGCCCGCGAGCGAAGGTCACCACCTCACAGGCGGTCGACGTCGCGATCTCCGTCGCGAATACCGACGGCCTCGACGCCGTGACGGTCCGCCGATTGGCCGCCGAACTCGGAATCTCGGGCATGGCGGTGTACACCCACGTCGGATCCCGCGACGATCTGCTGGTGCTCATGGTCGACGCCGTACACGGACACAGCCCACTCCTGCCGTACGGGAACATGACCTGGCGCCAACGTGTGCGTCGGGTCGCCGAGGAAGAACTTGCCCTCTATACGGAGCATTGGTGGCTCCTGGACATCTCCGATCAGCGCTCCGCGTTGGGTCCGGGAACTATCGCGAAGTACGACCACGAACTTCACGCCTTCGACGGCACGGGACTGAGCGACATCGACCGGGACTCCGCCCTGACATTTGTCGCCGACTTCGCCCGATCCTCGGCGCAAGCGCGGCGCCCTGACCCCCGAGCAGCCGACATGGCCGAGGTGTGGTCGTCCTGGAACCAGCGTCTGGCTGCTTATCTCGGCGACGACTTCCCGCTGGCGCAGCGAGTCGGAGGGGCGGCCGGCGAGGCCAAGAACTCCCCGTACAGCCCCGAGGCGGCCTGGGAGTTCGGGCTGGACCGGGTACTGGACGCCCTGGACGGCCTCATTCACATCGAATGACATTCCTGCAATTCGTGGGAGACAATGTGTCCGTGCAGCGTTTCGGTTGGTCTCGACGGTCCGACGGCGACCCTTCGGTGCTCGAACCGCGAGAGCTGTTGCACGCCTACGAGAATCGATCGACTCGAGAGGTACGAGATTCCGGCGAGCTTCTCATCGAGATTCCGCTGAGCGACGCGAGCATCGTCGAGATCACCGTTCTTGATGCCTCTGCGGGCTGGATCGACTCCCGCGTGCGAGGACTCTGCAGTTCCCTGGACAAGATCGACCGCCGGGCTCAACGCGTACTTCGAGGGGGATTCAGCATCGGCTGGATCGAACTCGAATCGGAGCGCCACGGCGTCATCGACTACTGGGAAAACGGGGTCAACAACGAATACCCCATCTCCATCGTGTGGAATGGAAACTCCTGGGAAGAAGCGGCAACCACCTAGCCTCGAAATCAGCGGAATACATCCGCGAAGACGGGGTAGACGAGTACATACCAGCGGCACATCGACTCAACTCCAGGCGTGGTGGACAATGTTTCTCAGCGACCAGTCAATTCGTCACCACACCCGCCGTTTCGGAGCAGCTCTGTCGCCTTCACACAAGTGGCCTCCGCCCACCGAAACACAGCGCATCGCACGCTGGAGTGAGCGGTCTGAGATGCTCGGCGCGCTGTCGGTACTCCTGTTCTGGGCTTTCGGCTTCGGCATCCTGCTGGGCGTCGGCGCGATCACAACAGGAATCTTCGCGCTCCGACGTCACCCGAAGAAGTCTGGCGGGCATCTGCTCTCGAATGCCCGCCAGCTGCCATGGGATGCAATAGTCGGCCTCTTCACCGGATTCATCGGTCTGGCACTGAGCGGCTGGTTCTTCGTCGTGGTCCTACCCAACATGTAGCCCTCTGCTAGCCGAGTCCGTTCGCGGAGGTGGCCAGCGCTCGGAGTTCACGTCGGAGGATCTTGCCGGTAGTGGTGAGCGGCAAGCTGTCGATGAACGTGATCTCCCTCGGGTACTGGTAGAAAGCAAGGCGACTTTTCACGTGGGTCTGCAACTCCGAACGGAGCTCCTCCGAGGAGTTCGACCCCTCGGACAGTACGACAAAAGCGTGAACCGCTTCGCCGCGCAACGGATCCGGAACACCGATGACACCTGCCATGGCTACCTCGTCGTGCGAGAGCAGGCACTCTTCGATCTCTCCGGGGCCGATTCGGTACCCCGCGGACGAAATGACGTCATCGGCACGTCCCTGGTACCAGAAGTTCCCGGCGTCATCAGTCCGACCCAGATCACCGGTGTGAATCCAACCGTCGTACACCTTTTCATCGGTCTTCGACGGCTGGTTCCAATATCCGAGGAACTGTCCGGGGTTGCCTGCCTTCACACAGATCTCGCCTACCTCACCAATCTCGACCGGCTCGCCGAGTGGATCGAGGAGGGTGACTTCGAAGCCGGGGAAGGCGCGGCCCATCGAACCGCTGGCGGGACTCCACTTCGACCGCGACGTGCCGATGGTCAGATTCATTTCCGTCTGCCCGTAGAACTCGTTGACAGCTACGCCGAGAGTGCTCGCAACCCAGGCTTGCAGCGCGTCACCGAGTGCCTCACCACCGGTTCCCAATGCCCGCAGCTGAATACCACGCGCAGCAGTCTTGTCGACGCCGATGCTTCGCATCTGCTTGAGGGCAGTGGGAGGAATGAAGGCGCCCGTCACCTTGTGACGGCTCAGAATCTCGACCGCACGCGAAGGCGTGAATTTGTCGGGCGTCGCAACTACGGGGCACCCCAACGCAAGTGCGGGGAACAGTACGTCGAACAAACCACCGATCCAGGCCCAGTCTGCCGGCGTCCAGAAGACGTCTCCCAGCTGCGGAGCATTGTCGAACGCCGTCCGCATACCGGGCATGTGCGCCAGGAGAATTCGGTGCCCGTGGAGCGCGCCTTTCGGATTCCCGGTCGTCCCTGAGGTGTAGATGATGATGGCATGTGAATCGGGGCCCGTGGCTACCAGTTCACTACTTTCTGCGGCATCGTCGACGAGGCTGTGGAAATCGAGGATTTGCACGGGCGTCGAATCGGAGAGCCGATCGAGCCTTCCGACCACGATTACGGCTTCGAGACCCGGCATCTCACCGATTCCGTCGGCAACTCTTTCATAGCAGTCCTTCTCGACCACAAGAACTTTCGCGCCGGAGTCACGCATCCGATGTACTAACGCATCCGATCCGAACTTGACCGAAAGTGGAACGGTGACCATTCCGGATCGGAAGGCGCCCAGATGTGTCGCCAGAACCTCGATTCCCTGTGGGACCATCACACCGACGCGATCGCCTGAGACCAGGCCGAGATCCGCGAGCACGGTCGCGAACTTTCGGCTCATCGTGGCGACTTCACCGAATGTGTACCGCGCCCAGTGCCCACCGGTGTCTACGACGAGGGCCAGATCATCGGGATTCTGTACATCGACACATGCGTGCGCAATGTTGAAGTGCTCTGGCACAGCCCATTCGAAGTGTTCTGCTTCGAGGTCCTGCCACCATGACATATGCCGCCGAGAACTCACCGAGCACCCACTTCGAGGTCGAGGGAATGGGTCTCGCCTACCAGGAATGAGAATTCGCCGGAGAAGACAAGGTCTCCGTCTTGGTTGACGAGTGAGCCTTTCGACGTCACGATCGCGGTCTCACCGTCCGAGCGAGGGCGCACCGACAGCACTTCCGACACCGCATGCACCGAGTCGCCGAGGTAAGTCGGCCGGTGGAATCTGACCTGATCGAGCCCGTAGAAGCACTGCAGGTAACGGGGGTCCAACTCCACCAGACCGAGCAAGGTGGACAACATGAGGGCACCGTGGGCGATCTGGCGACCGAAGCGCGTCTGCTGCGCGTAGTCGGGGTCGAGGTGAAGGGGATGGCGGTCCCAGGTGAGGTCGGCGAAACTTCGCACATAGTCTTCGGTGACGACCCGCGGGTCCGTCACCGCAATGTCTCCGACAGAGATCTCTTCGAAACTCTTTGTGATCATTGAAGTTTCCTCTATTAGTTGACAACCGTGGAGCGTTGATCGACCGGCGGCAGATACGCCCCGTTGTCATCGATGTACATGTCGCGACTTCCTTCGTCGAGGTCGGTGTCACGGACGAAGTAGACGCTGATCAGCGAAATAACAGACAGGGCAGCGATATACACAGCGACCGCAAGCGATCCACCGGTTGCGCGAACCAACATGGCGGCAACCATCGGCGCGATTGCACCACCCAAGAGCACCCCGATCTGAAAAGCGATGGACGCTGCGCTGTACCGCACCCGTGCGTCGAACAGTTCCGCGATGAACGTCGCCTGCGGCCCGTACGAGATGCTGAGCATGAATGCGCCGACTGCCAATGCGCCGGTGGTGATCCAGAAGTTGCCGGTATCTATCGCGGCGAATGCAACGAAGACCCACACTCCCATGCCGGTGATGCCGACCATCAGGATCCGGCGTCGGCCGAATTTTTCGGACAGTTGACCGAAGATCGGAATGAAGATGACTGCAACGAGCGCGGACACCATGACCGCTCCGAGCATGAGGTTTCCGGACAGCAGATCGAACTGATCGGCGTAGGTCAGGCTGTAGGTGTTGAGGATGTAGAAGTAAGCGCCCGTGCTGATCATCGAACCTGCGGCAAGAATGATTTGACGAGGGTAGTTCTTGAACGCGTCGACCATCGGAATCTTGACCGCAGTGTTCTGCTGCTTCACGCGAGCGAATGCGGGAGTCTCTTCCAACGCGGTGCGAATGTAAAGCCCGGGCGACCAACGCGATACTCAGCAGGAAGGGAATTCTCCACCCCCACACCAGGAATTGGTCCCCGGTGAGCGCCTTGGTGCCGAACATGACGGCCGTCGCCAGCAGAAGGCCAGCAGGCACACCGACCTGCGGCATACTGCCGTAGAAACCGCGGCGGTTCTTGGGTGCGTATTCCACAGCAGTCAGAACTGCACCGCCCCACTCACCCCCGACGCCGAAGCCCTGAATCAGTCTCAGCAATACGAGAAGAATCGGGGCCCACACACCGATCTGGGCGGAGGTCGGAAGGACGCCGACCAGGAACGTCGCTGCTCCCATCAAGAGAAGTGCGAGCACCAAGACCTTCTTGCGTCCGATGCGGTCGCCGAAGTGGCCCATCACAACACCGCCGAGTGGCCGCGCCAGGAAGCCGACAGCGAAGGTGGCGAAGGAAAGAATTGTCGCCAGCGCGGGGTCTGCGCCCGAAAAGAACAGCGGCGCAAAGACCAACGCGGCGGAGGCGCCGTAGATCTGAAAGTCGTACCACTCGATCGTGGTGCCGACCAGAACCGATCCGGCCACACGCCGCAGGGCAGGCCTGTCGACAGTTGCGGGAGATGGGGGATTCGCGTCGTTCATGTCATTGCTCCTTGTATGGAGTGCCCTGTTAGCTCTCGCACCGAGAGGGAGGCTCGACAAGGAGACTATGCAGTGACCCAGGGCACAGTCAAGCGTATTTCAATCGATCGATTGATTAGTTGAGATGCAATTTGCCAGTTCACAAACAGCTATCAATCGACTGATTGACAGCCGGTCGATTTCGGCGGCGATGCTAGCATGATTGGGCAACCAACCGAAATGAGGATCATGGACCTGGGGCGCGTTCAACGGGCGGCAGTCACGCTGTTCGCGACGAAAGGATTCGCCGCCACCGGCATTCGTGAGCTCGGAGCCGAAGCCGGCATCAACTCGGCAACGCTCTACCACTACGTCGGCAGCAAAGAGTCACTGTTGGCCTCGATCATTCGGTCCTGCCTCGACGAGCTGACGCAGTCGGGAGAGCGGGCAATGCGCCGAAGCGCCGATCCCGTAGTCCAGCTCGCCGGCCTGGTGTCGTCACACGTCGGCATTACCGCCGTCAACCAACTGACTGCCCGCGTCGCCGAGTACGAGATGCGCGGGTTGACCGGAGACAACCGCATCGAGTTGCAGACCCTGCGCGACGAGTACGAGCAACTTTTCGGACAGATCCTCGAACGCGGACAACGCGTGGGCGCCTTCGACATCGAAGATCTGGCATTGAGCCGACTCGCGATACTCGAGATGTGTACCGGGGTCGCGCATTGGTACCGGCCCGGTGGGCGTCTCGAGTTGGAAGATGTCCAGCGATTCTTCGTCAGCACCACGTGCAAGCTTCTGTCGGTTCCGTCCGACGAACTGCACGGTGTGGAGTTCATTCACGACGTCCGAAAGCTGGACAGCGAGCCCGAGACTCAGTCCTCCGAGATCTGGGGAACCACTGCACAGAGCGAATTCGCGCGACAGTCCGAGCTTTAACCGCCCCTCGAAACTCCCGGCTCTGGTACGAACTGAACATGCAACTACCCGCGGACAGTCATGTTCACAGCGAGTGGTCGTGGGACACCGGCGGACCGCTGTCGCACGCATCCGGACGAATGCAACAGACTTGCGCGCGTGCCGAAGCAATCGGATTGCCGGCGTTGGTGTTCACCGAGCATCTCGACTTCGATGCTCGGTGGCGCACAACCGCCGCAGATCTGATGCCCCATCAACATCACCTGCTGAGCACCGACGGCTATGTCCGCGCACCGATCCTCGACGTCGACGGCTATCTCGACAGCATCGAACGATGCCGACACCGTTTTCCTGAATTGCGGATACTCACCGGCGTCGAGTTCGGACAACCGCACCTGCACGAAGCGCAGGCGTCGCACCTCCTTGATCGCGGTGTCATCGACCGGGTATTGGGTTCCTTGCACACGCTCGAAGTCGGCGACGATCGGAGTGAACCGAACACTCTGTTTCGAAAGTGGAGTGCCGACGAAGTCATGTGGGCATACCTCGATGAGATCCCGCGTATGGTGGCTGGCTCTCGGACCTTCGAGGTGTTCGCCCATATCGACTACGCGGTGCGTGCATGGCCGATCGAAAGTGCCGGACCTTTCGATCCCCGTCGATTCGAAGAGGGATTCCGAAATGCGATGCGCGCCATCGCCGACAGCGACCGGATCCTCGAGATGAACACCCGTCGGCTGTTGCCCTGGATACCCCAATGGTGGGGCGAAGAGGGAGGTAAAGCGGTGACATTCGGCAGCGATGCACATGTGCCCGAAGCTCTGGCAGCCAATTTTCCGGAAGCGACCGCGATGCTCGCGCACTACGGATTCCGTCCGGGTCAACGTCCCGAAGAGTATTGGACCCGCTGATCCGCCTGATTCCCAGACCGATATTTCCGTGAACTCGGGTTGTCGGAGACGGATCAACCCGCAATAGTCGATGTATGGATCGGTACAAAATCACGATGCCCGACGGCTCTTCGACCGAGGAACCTTTCAATTCCGACAAGGAAGCAATCACTTGCGCAGTGGATGCGAACCGAGGAGTCAGCAAGAACCTCGTAGTCGAAAAATACACGGCCGACGGTCATCTGGTTCCAACCGCGCAGGCGCCTGCGAAACACACAGGTCGTCACAAGAAGAACCGTTCGAAGAGTTGAAAACTCGACTAGTTCACAACTCTCGAACTCGGCGTGTGGCGACCGGATGCGTGACGCAGAAGTAGTTGGATCGCGTGCTCGACAGTTGCACCGAGGACAGCTTCGGGGTCGCCCGAGAAAACCTGCTTCTCCGTTTCGGCGGTCCCATGGTCGACGACTCCGAACCACACAGTTCCGGGTCGAACGTTCTCCTGGGTATCAGGGCCGGCTTCACCGGTGACGGCCAGTGCCAGCGACGCACCCATCAGAGTGGCGGTGCTGTGCGCCATGACCCTGGCTGCCTCTTCGCAGACCACTGGCCCGTCCGGAACATGAAGTACGGAATGTTTCACCTCGCGGGTGTACGCGACGATCCCACCACAAAACCACGATCCGGCGTCCGGCGCCTTTCCCAGATGTGCGGCGATGTTCCCGGCAGTCAACGATTCCGCCGTCGCCACCGACAGACCGTGTTCCTCTACTGCCGCAGCCAATTGCCTGCACATATCGTCGAGATCCTTGTCCGACGGAAGCTCGGGTCGTGGATCGCCATTCATATGTTCCTCCTCCTGCAGTCCGATCGGTGACTTCGACAAGACATTGAAAGTTCTCGAATGCCCATTCCAACCGTGCCTTACAGCTCACTGCCCCCTTGCGAACTGCACCCTTCGAAAGTGCGTCGAGCGCACTCCTCGATCACATCAGCTACACGTGACCGACGCGTGAGTTCACGGCGCTGCACGATCGCCCCGTTTCCGTTACTGAACACCTTGCCCAAGGAGGCCGTGACCTGCTCGAATTCTCCGAATGCAGTCAACGCAGGTTCGACGTGATCCACCAATTGCCGAACCGCCTGGTGTGCAGTCAGCAAGCGCACGGATTCCACGTCGAGCGACCTCCCGTCGAGTCCGTCACGCGCCGCCCGCCAGCAAGCCGCGCGGAGTAGCTCGTGATCGACAGCAGGCGCTGCTTCACCTTTCGTGATCGCGGCGGATGCGGTACCGACGAGTGCCTGCACCAGTGTGGCCAGAGTCATCGTCTCCTCCACGGTGGCGGGCACGTCGCTGATCCGAATCTCCACGGTGGGAAGGTGATCCGACATGCGCACATCCCAATAGACCATGTGTGGATCGAGAATGACCCCTGTCTCCAGCATTGCTGCAACAGCATCTTCGTAGTGCGCCACGGACTCGAAGTAGGGCGGCGGACCCGAACTGGGCCATCGGCCGAACAGAACGTAACGCCAACTCGCATAACCGGTATCGCGACCGGCGCTGATCGGAGAGTTCGCCGTCAGTGCCAACAAGGTCGGTAACCAAGGGCGCAGATGGTTGATGATCTGGACCGATCGTTCTCGATCTTCCACACCGACATGAATGTGGCAACCACACATCACACCTTCGGTGATCGCTCTGAATTGACCGGCCATTCGCTGGTATCGCGACGTTTGAGTGATCTCGTCCACCGGCGGATCGTAGAACGGCGTCCCGACTGCGATGAGTTGACAACCCACACGGGCAGCGGCGTCGGCGGTGACGGCACGCGACTCACAGAGTTGATCACGAAGATCACGAATATGGTTTCCGATCGACGTAGACGTCTCCACCTGACAGCGCGTGAGTTCGAGTTGCAGCGAGATACCGAGTTCCCGCCCGGCGGCAGCAACCTCGGAGTTGCGCAGAGTGGGATGTCCAGTCTGCGGATCGCAGAGCAAGAACTCCTCTTCGACACCGAGAGTCGGTGTACCTACCGAGAATATGTCGGGAGTCGGCTTCGCGTTCATAGGGCTTCCTCGCACCGGTTTTCATCCACATCCGATACTTCGAGCGTACGACCTTCTACCCCTTTCGGCACTACTCCGACCGTTTCATCCAGTCACCGATCGGGTAGTTGCCCTGTGGACCGACGACGAGCGAAGAATCGCAAGTCTTCATGAGCTCAGGATGGAGTGTGCCGTGACAAACGCGAGCGAAAGTTCACCGGTAGATGACGAACACACAAATCGATCGCACGTAGGGGAGGCAATCAGCGACGGTCGCAACTATCCCGGATACCTGCTGATCGGGCTGGGTCTGGCAACACTCGGATTGACCTTGGTGGCAGCAGGTTACGGATTTCGTGGTTGGGCAGTCATTGCCGGCGTCGTGTGTGTGGTGTCCTTCATCGTCGGAACACTGGCCATCTTGATGGAACACCGACGGGTCAAACGACTGGAAGGTCAGGAACTCTTCGATCAAGAAGGGCACTGAACCGACCGCTCGAGTCGTATTCTGCTCAAGCAGAATACGACTCGAGCAGAACACAGCTCAGTGAGTGCGGAGCTGCTCGATCAGCTCACCCTTGTTCAGCTTCGAATAGCCGTGCAGATCGAGTTCCTTGGCACGTTTCTTCAGCTCGTCGACTGTCCACTCCTCGTACGGCGAGGATTGTCCGCCGGACTTGGCGACATTCGACCGCCCTCGATTGGCGGCCGCATTGGAGATTCGGGCCGCCTTCTCCTTGGAATCGCCCTTCTCGCGTAGCTCTTCGTAGAGTTCTTGATCCTTGAGTTGAGGTTGTGAGTCCTTGCGAGCCACTGTTTCGTCCCTTCACTCGTCTTCACTCCGACGGTGTGGCCGAACTGGCAATTCGGCCACACCGCAGGTTCGAACTTACGTCGGCACTCAGGATGTAGGCGGCACCTCGAAACGCCCCCACACGCGGTGCGTCTTCAGAAGCTGAACCAGCGAGGCGAGCGCTCCTTCCGCGTCTGCATCGACGACGACTCCCAATGCAGACTCGTCGATACCGGCCGCAGCCAGCGCACTCATGCTTTCTCCCCAACCACCAATCGCCTTGCTGTGACGATACATTTCGTTCAGCAGAGTCTCCACCCGTGGATCCAACTTGCCCTCGCCGATCCGAGAAACGTCGCCACTCAGCAGGATTGCATCGAATTCGATCGAACGAGCTGTGAGGTAGGTTCGCTGCACCGTCACCGCGTCGTCACCGTCCCCGATGGTTCCGCCGTGCGGGCCGAGGATCAGCGGCACCATGCCGGCGTCGAAGATCTTGTCTCGAACGGCGACAACCGTTTCGAGATCGGAGTTCTCATCGACCAGTAGTGCGATGATCCTTCCGTCTACCGGCCATTCCGCACCAACCTGGGACAGTGCAGGGCTGAGCTCCGGATCACTCAACGGCTCGGTCGGTTCGGGAACCGGAAGGCCAAGCCCCCCTGCGACGATCGACACGAGACCCGCGTCGATATTTGCCAAGATGCCCAGATTCCGGGTCTTGATGTTCTCCTCGTAGCACTTACCCAATTCGAAGGTATACGCCTGCGCGACGTGCTCCTGTTCGACAGGGGAGAGACTGCGATAGAAGAGTCGAGCTTGCGAGAAGTGATCGTCGAACGATGCCGGCGCCTGCCTCACCTTTCGCCCTGAAACTTCTTCGGGCACCTCGATATAGGCCGCGCTCTCCGCCGAGGCCAAGAACGGGCACCCACCGTCCAACGAATTGGGATGGTACGGCGCAACTCCGGTATGTACACCGTCCTGATGAAAGCCGTCGCGAAGCATGTCGTTGACAGGCGCGTGAGGCCGGTTGATCGGGATCTGATCGAAATTGGGGCCACCGAGTCGCGTGATCTGGGTGTCGAGGTACGAGAACAAACGCGCCTGCAGGAGACGATCGTTGGTGATGTCGACACCCGGAACCAAGTGACCCGGATGGAATGCAACCTGCTCGGTCTCGGCGAAGAAGTTCGTCGGATTGGCGTCGAGTGTCATCGTTCCGATGACCTGAACCGGCGCGAGTTCTTCGGGCACGATCTTGGTGGGATCCAATAGATCTATGCCTTCGAACATTTCGTCTTCGGTATCAGGGAACACCTGCACGCCCAGATCCCAGGACGGATATGCGCCCGCCTCGATGGCGTCGGCAAGATCGCGTCGATGGAAATCCGGATCCACACCGCCGGCGATCTGCGCTTCCTCCCACACGAGTGAATGCACTCCGGCGGCCGGCTTCCAGTGGAATTTCACCAGATTCGTCTCGCCGTCGGCATTCACGAGCCTGAACGTGTGAATACCGAAGCCCTCCATCATGCGATAGGAGCGCGGGATGCCGCGATCGGACATGTTCCACAATGTGTGCGCCGTGGCCTCGGTGTGCAGCGACACGAAATCCCAGAATGTGTCGTGCGCGCTCTGCGCCTGCGGGATCTCGCGGTCCGGGTGGGGCTTCGCGGCATGGATGATGTCCGGGAATTTTATGCCGTCCTGGATGAAGAACACCGGGATGTTGTTGCCCACCAGGTCGAAGACACCTTCGTCGGTGTAGAACTTGGTGGCGAAACCGCGTGTGTCGCGTACGGTGTCCGCCGAACCTCGTGAACCCAGCACCGTCGAGAACCGCACGAACACCGGGGTTCGAGCACCGGAAGCGAACACCGATGCTTTACAGATGTTTTCGGCCGCGCCATTCGCCAGGAACGTTCCGTGTGCGGCCGCCCCGCGGGCGTGGACGACGCGCTCCGGAATTCGCTCGTGATCGAAGTGTGTGATCTTCTCACGCAGGTGGTGGTCTTGAAGAAGAGTCGGGCCACGCTCGCCGGCAGTGAGTGAGTGGTCGGTCTCGTAGAGACGTGTACCGGTTGCGGTGGTGAGGTACTCCCCCCGCTGGCCGCGACCATTTCCCTTCACCTTCTCCTCGGCACCCGCGACGGTACGCACCTCCGGCTGCCGCTGGTCATCCTTGGGCGGCAACGGCTGTCGAGGCTTGACCGGCTCTTTCAGGTCCGGCGCTTTCGGGGCCGGTGCACCTGGGACGGACTGAGATGAAGGCATCGAACAGCTCCTCTTGATCGTCATGCTGGGCGCAAGAATCTTGTTACGCCTTATGTAAGTAGAGATTTCAAACTGAACGCGGAGCCACGACTCACCCCCGGCTGGGATCAATCCCAGGCCGAGGGTGACGAGTGCGTCAGGGCTATTGCTCGGACTTCTGTCGCGCTTCGTCCGCGGCCGCTTCTGCGCGAGCCTTCTCGGCTTCTGCCTCTTTCTTCGCGACTTCTCGCTGGCTTTCGGCCTTGTCCTGCTGGGCGCGGCCCTCTCGGGTCAAACTGTCGTTTCCGGAAACCGCACCCACGGCTTCCTTGGCCTTACCCTTGACGTCCTCTACGACGCCTTTGATTCCCTCGCTGGGACCGCTCTTGTCATCTGGCACGTTGACCCTCCAATACGTTTCGGATTGTTGCTCAGGAATCCCACACAGGTAGGAATCCCCCACAGAAGGCCCTACCCCGTCGAAATTCGCATAAACATCCGTGCACCGACACTCCGCAACGCGTACAAGAAGCGGCCACCGAGGGGAGTGCCGTTCACTCTCGTGTGTTATTCAGTGCTCATGAGCCAGTTACAGACCGATCCCCCCCGTGGGCGGAACGCTGTCCACGATTCGCGCGCTTGCGCCCAACCTGGCTCCGAGCGAGCGACGCGTCTCGAACATCTCAAATAGCAAACAGCATTCTCAGAAACTGTTTACCGGGCACAGGAATTGGCGGGACTCGTTCCAGAAGGGGAAGAGGTCGGTGGTGGTGGCCGTGGGGTGGTCGATCTCGGCGAGAGGGTAGAAATCGAGAATCGTCCGCCCGGCGGTTGCGCTGACCTCGCATGCCTGCAAGCTCAGTTTCGCCTCCGCCACGAAGCCGATACTGCGGGCGAAAGGTCCGAGGGTCCCGGCATTGACAAAACCCTCGAGGTTTTGTCCCCACTGGTTGTAGTCCGACTGCAAAGCAAAGCTGCATGTTTCACCGAACAACTCGGTGCAGGTTGTCGGCTTCCCACCGATCGTGTGAACCGTATCGGCGAGCTCGTGCGAAGTACCTTCGCGCGGTGATCCGGAAAGGAGAAGCAAGACGGCGACGGCCAAGGCAACGACCAGAAGGATGCTCGCGGCCGTTGCCAGTATCGCCTTCACAATCCCTCGATCCACGTAAGTTCATGAGGGGAACCGTTTTTGGAACACCGGTCACTGGATTTGTACCCGTGACACTCGGGGTCCAAACATCGACCAGGCTGGGAGCCGTGCATCAGACTGGGGGGTCGCGAGAGGATCTGTGGGAAAAAGCCGAGGGAGGATCGACACTCCCTTCCACTATCAATGTATATCGTACCGGGGGCCTTGCGGCAAGGCCCGGGTAGTGCCGCAGAATGGCCCTTCCGATCCCGCACGACCCACTACGGGATCGGAACAGCCAGCGGAAGTGAGGGCACGTGCCAACCCAGGGATACGAAGAAGAACTGCGATCCGAGCGGAACTATGTGGAGGCACTCTACGCACGCCTCGATGCGGAGCGCGCCCGAGTCAAGGGCAGGTACAGCACCGCTCTGCGCGGAAACGGCGAAGCACTCATGGAACGCGATGCAGAGGTGCGCGCGCTCGCCAAAGAGGTGAAGAGGCTGGACGTAGCCGACAACGGCCTGTGCTTCGGCCGGTTGGACTCGCTGTCGGGTGAGACTTCGTACATCGGCCGAATCGGCCTTCTCGATGCGGACAACGACTACGAACCGGTGCTGCTCGATTGGCGGGCGCCGGCATCTCGCCCGTTCTACGTTGCCACCGCTGCAAACCCGGAGAACATGCGTCGACGCCGTCAGTTCCACACACGCAGTCGACACGTGGTCGATTTCACCGACGAGGTACTCGGGCGCCCTGACGGCGCAGAACACGACACCCACAGCGATTCCGCCTTGCTCGCTGCGGTTAACGCACCGCGAGGTGAGGGCATGCGCGACATCGTGGCCACGATCCAGGCCGAGCAGGACGACATCGTCCGACTCGAACACCCCGGGGTGCTGGTGATCGAAGGTGGCCCCGGTACCGGGAAAACCGTCGTCGCCTTGCACCGCGTCGCCTACCTGCTCTACACGCAGCGAGAGCGAATGGAACGTCACGGCGTTCTCGTGGTCGGGCCGAACCCGGCGTTCCTGAACCACATCGGCCGCGTGCTGCCCTCGCTGGGCGAGTCCGACGTGGTGTTCATGACCACCGGTGATCTCGTTCCCGGTCTACGCGTCACTGCCGAGGACACTCCGGAGGCCGCTGGGCTCAAAGGCTCGCTGAAGATCCTGGACGTTCTCGGCGCAGCGATTGCCGATCATCAGCGCTTGCCCGAGAACCCGTTGTTGATCGAATTGGCGGACGTCACAGTGCGAATCGACGCCGAAACTGCGGAGTGGGCTCGAGAAGAAGCTCGTTCGAGCGGACTCCCCCACAACGACGCTCGGACTGTGTTCACCGAAATCGTCACCTGGGCACTGACCGAGCGGGCGATAGCGCGGATCGGCAAGGGATGGTTGACACGCAGTGACCGTGAAGCCTGGGAACAAGTGCGCGCAGATCTGACCGCAGAGTTGGCGGAGAATGACGCGTTTGCCGCCGCACTCGACGCACTCTGGCCGATCTTGACACCGAAAGAGCTACTGACACAGCTGTTTACTTCGCCGGAACGCCTACGCAAGGCAGGCGCAGACGAGACACTGTTGCGCCGAGAGGGCGATGCCTGGACGGTGTCCGACGTTCCGCTTCTCGACGAATTGGTGGACATGCTCGGCCGGGACAAGCCCGTCGACCAGAGTGCCGAACGTGAACGCCGCGACGAGGCTGCGTATGCAGCGGGCGTGCTGGACATGATGATCAGTCGTGAAGACTTGATGGACGACGAGGATCATCTCCTCGCCCAGGACATGCTGTACGCCGAGGACCTGGCGGATCGTTTCGTCGAACGCGATACCCGGGAGCTCGCCGAACGCGCTGCTGCTGACCGAGACTGGACGTACAGGCATATCGTGGTCGACGAGGCACAAGAGCTGTCCGAGATGGACTGGCGAGTCCTGATGCGCCGCTGCCCGGACCGGTCTTTCACGGTGGTAGGTGATCTCGCGCAACGACGTTCACCCGCAGGTGCTCGCTCGTGGGCGACGATGATGGAGCCGTACGTCCCCGGCCGCTGGATCTACCGATCCCTGTCGGTGAACTATCGCACCCCCGCCGAGATCATGAGCGTCGCCGCCGCCTTGCTCGCCGAGTTCGCGCCAGACGTCCAGCCGCCCGAGTCCGTCCGCGCCTGCGGGGTCCAACCGTGGTCCAAGCGAATCTCCGCCGACGAACTAGCCTCCGCCATCGACGAATTCAATCAGGACGAGGCCGGACGCGAGGGTACGAGCGTCGTCATCGGACCTGAGGACGTGCCCGGCGCTGTGCCGGTTTCGGAAACGAAGGGCCTCGAGTTCGATGCCGTGCTCGTCGTGGAACCGGAGCGAATCATCGCCGACGGCCCACGCGGTGCGTCTGAACCCTATGTCGCCCTCACCCGCGCGACCCAACGTCTCGGCGTCCTACACGAGGGGCCATTGCCGCACGCATTGACCGGGCTCGTCCGGGTCGGGACGGCCAGATCACCGCAATCGTTCGCGGCGAGCGATCGTGCTGTGTAGGCCTTCGGCAGCAGCGCGCACGTAGGACACCTGGCTCTCGGGGACGAAGCGACTGGTGGGACCGGTGACACTGATGGCCGCGACGGGTTTGTCATTGGTTCCGAATACCGGCGCCGCAACGCATGCGAGACCCGGCGCTGATTCCTCGCGCTCGAACGCAATACCGGTCTCGACCACTCGGTTCAGTTGGGTGTTGAGAATGCCGGGCGCAACAATTGTGTGCGGGGTTCGGCGCGTCATCGGCTCCGACAGCACCTCGCGGCGAAACTCGTTGTCGGAGAATGCCAGGAGCGCCTTGCCGATTGCGGTGCAATACAGCGGTATCCGGCCACCGGTCCGGGACGGCGAGTTGGCTTGCCGGTGTCCGCCGATCTTCGCGACGTATACGACGTCGTGGCCGTCACGGACCCCCAGGTGGACTGTCTCGTGAGTCCGCTCGTACAGGTCCTGGAGGAACGGCATCGCCATCTCCAGGAGGCTACGTTCGAGAGAGGCGAGCATGCCGAGTTCGAAGAGGCCGCCGCTGAGCCGGTAGCCACCGTCGATACGGTCGAGTAGCCGGTTCGCGACCAGTTCGTTGGCCAGGCGGTGCACCGTTGCCTTGTGCAGTCCGGTCCGTTGGACCAAGACGGCGAGAGGCAACACGTGGTCGTCGGCCCGGAAGGCGCGCAGGATCGTCACCGCCTTGCCGAGTACGGTGTCGAGGTTTGCGCTGCCAGTCACCTCCCCAGCGTATCGCTGAGTGAGACAGTTCCCTGGCGCAATCTCGGTGCCGCGGCGAAAGTAGTGGCCATGAGCCAGCCCACGAATACCAGTACAGCTAGCGAGACCGACATCGCAGCTGCTGCGGACCGCCTCGCAGCCGCCATCGCGAGCGGCACTCCCTGCGCGCCAGTACGCGATCTGATCGGCGCCGACGACCTCGTCGCCGCCTACGCTGTCCAGCGCCGCGTCGACGAAATCCGTCGGCAGGCGGGGGCCGTGGTCGTAGGCCGCAAGATCGGCCTGACCTCGGTGGCAGTCCAGCAGCAGCTCGGTGTCGACCAGCCCGACCTCGGCGTGCTGTACGCCGACATGGAGTTCCCCGCCGGCGGCGCCATCCCCATGAGCCGTTTGATCCAGCCCAAGGTCGAAGCGGAAGTTGCCTTCGTGCTCGGTGCCGACCTCGTGGACGGACCGCTGGACAGTGCGCAGGTGCGCGGTGCGATCGACTACGCCGTCGCCGCGATCGAGATCTGCGACAGCCGCATCGAGTCGTGGGACATCAAGTTCGGTGACACCGTCGCCGACAATGCGTCCTCGGGCGTGTACGTCCTGGGAACCGAACGACGCACCCTCGACGAGGTGGAACCCGCCGGCGTCGTCATGTCGATGTCCGTCGACGGCACCGAGGTGTCCACCGGCGTCGGAACCGCCTGCCTGGGCGATCCGATCGAAGCCGTCGTCTGGCTCGCCCGCACTGCACGTGAGTTGGGGCAGCCGCTGACCGCAGGGCAGGTGATCCTGTCCGGCGCTCTCGGCCCCATGGCACCGGTCACCGCAGGCAACGAAGTCACCGTGACCGTCTCCGGGCTCGGTTCCGTCACCACCAGTTTCTCCAGCGAAGAGGACAACGCATGAGCAAGGTCAAGGTCGCGATCATCGGATCGGGCAACATCGGCACGGATCTGATGATCAAGGTGCTGCGTAACTCCGACTACCTGGAGATGGGCGCGATGGTCGGTATCGACCCCGCGTCGGACGGCCTCGCTCGCGCGGCAAGTCTGAACGTGCCGATCACGGCAGAAGGCGTCGAAGGCCTTGTCGGTCTGCCGAACTTCGACGAGATCGAGATCGTCTTCGACGCCACCTCGGCAAAGGCTCACGTGGCCAACAACGCGCGGCTGGCTCCCCTCGGCAAGCGCATGATCGACCTGACGCCTGCCGCGATCGGACCGTACGTCGTACCGGCTGTCAACGCGGACGAGCACTTGGACGCACCCAACGTCAACATGGTGACGTGTGGCGGCCAGGCCACCATCCCGATGGTTGCCGCTGTTTCTCGGGTCGTCCCGGTGGCGTATGCGGAGATCGTCGCGTCCATCGCCTCCAAGTCGGCCGGTCCCGGAACGCGCGCCAACATCGACGAGTTCACCGAGACCACGTCCGAGGCGATCGTGGCAGTCGGCGGCGCTCGTCGCGGCAAGGCCATCATCATCCTCAACCCCGCTGAGCCGCCGCTCATCATGCGCGACACGGTCTTCTGCCTCGTCGACGCACCGGACTCGGCT
>NZ_LVCT01000468.1:0-6835 GCF_001647205.1 Rhodococcus sp. EPR-134 | reverse complement strand
CCGAGATCCCGGCCGACCAGCCCGTCGAGACGTTGCTCGTCGACGGCAATCGCCCCACCCACCAGGTGTCGGTGTTCCTCGAGGTCGAGGGCGCGGCACACTACCTGCCTGCGTACGCCGGCAATCTCGACATCATGACGTCCGCCGGAATGCAGATCGCGGAGCGCATCGCCCAGCAGAAGGAAGCAACCAAGTGAGCAACCGCAAGATCTTCGTCCAGGACGTCACCCTTCGTGACGGCATGCACGCTGTCCGACACCGCATTTCGCCCACGGACGTCAAGCGGATCGTCACAGCTCTCGACGCTGCCGGCGTCGACGCGATCGAAGTAGCGCACGGTGACGGCCTCGCCGGCGGCTCGCTCAACTACGGCCCCGGCTCGAACACCGACTGGGAATGGATCGAAGCAGCGGCCGAGGTACTCGAGCACGCTCGTCTCACCACGCTGCTGCTTCCGGGTGTCGGCACGATCAGTGAACTCAAGCATGCTTACGACCTCGGTGTGCGCTCGGTTCGCGTTGCCACGCACTGCACCGAGGCCGACGTCTCCGCGCAGCACATCGAAACCGCCCGCGAGATCGGCATGGACGTCTCGGGCTTCCTGATGATGAGCCACATGGCGCCTGCCGAAGAACTGGCCAAGCAGGCCAAGTTGATGGAATCGTATGGCGCGCACTGCGTCTACGTAACCGACTCGGGTGGACGTCTGGTGATGAACGACGTCGCGGATCGTGTTCGTGCATACCGCGACATCCTCGACGAGGGCACCGAAATCGGTATCCACGCCCATGAGAATCTCTCACTCTCGGTTGCCAATTCTGTTGTGGCCGTGCAGAACGGCGTCACCCGCGTCGATGCTTCGCTTGCCGGTCACGGCGCCGGTGCCGGCAACTGCCCCCTCGAGGCCTTCATCGCCGTCGCCAACATCGAGGAGTGGGAGCACGGCTGCGACCTGTTCGCCCTGCAGGATGCCGCCGACGACATCGTCCGTCCGCTGCAGGACCGGCCGGTCCGCGTCGATCGAGAGACCCTCACACTTGGCTACGCCGGCGTGTACTCGAGCTTCCTGCGCCACGCGGAGGCTGCGTCGGAGCGCTACGGAATCGACGTTCGCACACTGCTGCTCGAAGCTGGACGCCGCCGTCTGGTGGGTGGTCAGGAGGACATGATCGTCGACATCGCGCTCACCCTCGCAGCGCAGGCGACAAAGGAAGCAGTCTGACGCGCTGCCGAGTTCGCTGACACCCGAGTCCCGCTCCCGTCTCCGGACGGGGGCGGGACTTCTCAGTTGGACTGAGAGTTTCCGCCGCGACGCCGCTCAACGCTGAAGCTGTTGTTGCCCAATAACGGCGAGGTGCCGATCTTCGCTACGGTGGATGACATGACCGAACCTGACAGCGACAAGCTGATACACCCGACTGCAACGGCGGGTTGCGCCGGCGTCGACGTTCCGGACAGCCGGGGTCGCACCGGCCTCGACCGAACAGGTCTCGGGCTGCACGGTAATCCGAACGTCGAGGTCGAACGAGTCGAGGTCACCTCAGACGGTTGGCATGTGTTGCGTCGCAGCACCTTCACGTATCGGCGAAGGGACGGCACTCTCGAGACACAGCAACGAGAAACCTACGACCGTGGGAACGGCGCGACGATCTTGCTGTACGACCCCGAACGGCGCACCGTCCTGTTGACGAAGCAATTCCGCTTTCCCGCTTACGTCAACGCACACCCCGACGGAATGTTGATCGAGACCGCAGCCGGTTTGCTCGATGCCGACACGCCGGAAGTAGCCATTCGGCGAGAGACGAGCGAAGAGCTCGGCGTCGCGATCGGTGAGGTGCAGCATCTGTTCGATCTGTACATGAGCCCCGGATCCGTCACCGAGAGAGTGCATTTCTTCGCCGGCCGATACAGCCCGGCGGACAGAACCGGCAGTGGTGGCGGGGTGCCAGACGAAGGCGAGGACATCGAAGTCCTGGAGTTGCCGTTCGACACGGCACACGACATGATCTCCGGCGGAGAAATCGTCGACGGTAAGACAGTTATTCTTCTTCAATGGGCGGCCATGTCGGGGGCACTGACTTCGAAGTCGATTGCCTGAATTTCTATATCCTGTGCCGATGGAACCTGCTGAGTACAGCGGCGCGCTGAGGTCTGTCCTCGATACCGTGTCGGCGGTAGTGAGCGATCGACTGGCTGCGATTCACCACGCGGCAACCCCGCGCACCGAAGGGATCGTCATCGATGTCTCGGTCGATCAGGACGGCGAGGGAACATTCGGCGTATGGGCACGATTCGAGGGTCCTGACGCATTCAGCCTGAATCAGCAAATCGGTGACGAGAGAGAGCTATTCGGCGTGATCTGGGGCGAGGAAGGCTGGGAACCGCCGGTTCCGCATCGACCGCGAAAGTGGTCACGTATGGAACTCGAGAAAGTTGTCGTCGGTGTCGTGGCCAAATGGATCGACGGGCTCATTCCCTCGGCCGCCACCGGACTAGCTTGGGAAGTAACGACTCCCGACGGAACTGTCGACGCTGTACCAGTGGGCGGTCGTGGACATCTGCCTCGATGAATCGCGGAAGCTGTGGGCGAGATGGAAGACCTCACCGCCACGGTTGTCGTCCAGGATCTGCCACTTGCACCGACGGATTCTAACTATTGTTGCGATGTCACCGACCGGTCGAACCGTCGATAAGTTCGCGGAGGATGTCAGCGTGCCCGGCATGGCGCCCGGTCTCTTCGATCATGTGCACGAGCGCCCAGCGGACACTGGGAGCGGGTCGTTTCGCCCCCGGTCGCGGGATGGGCGCGGCAAGATCTGTGCATCCGTCGAGAACTGCGTTGGCACGCTCGACCGTCTCGCGATAGCGACTGACGACACCGTCCACGCTGTCTTCCGATGACGGCTGAAACGTCGCTTTCCAATCCGCCACGTTTTCTGCGAGAAACATCGATCGTTCGACAAAGGTCAAGTGAGTGACCAGCCCGAGCAAGGTTGTCCCCGACGGAACAATTGTGGTGCGCACCTGAGGTTCCGGAGCACCCTCGACCTTGGCAGCGATCGAATCACGCAAGTAGTCGAGAAACGCGCGTAGCGTATCGACCTCGCTGTTTCCGGACCGGGGTGGTGGGGCATCACGGCGGCTGCGACGCGACGCTGCCATGGTGGTTCTCCTTACTCGGTGAAGAACGACATAGAGGCTTCATTCCTGGGTGGGCAGAACCGATCCTTCCGAATTCACTCCGATCCCGCATCAAATTTTGCCGTTGCGGCAAAGGCAGGCTTCATCGCCGGTATCACCGCGCCGAATGCAGGTCGTGCACAAGTTGGGGCCTCCGCAACTTGCCGACCTCGAAAGGCCACCGCTGCAGCGGGTAGGCGAGACGAGCCACGAAGTAGTTGGCGTACTCGGCGACGCCGAAAGCCCACACCGCCACCACGCCCACGGCCGCGCCGGAGTGATCTGGTAGCCAGATGACAACGCCGAGAAGAGCTATCGCCAACAAGAGAACATCGAGGACCCGAAACACGCGGTAGAGCGCTGCGAGGCGGGCCGGCATCGGTGCCTGCTCGACCCAGCCTCGGGCAAGCAGCCAGTAGACACCTGCTTGTACGAGTATCACAAGCAGTGGGGCCAGCGCCGACCACAACGCAGCGGAGTCTTTCGGACCTTCGAGCCGAGGCATCACGACGCCGACAGCCACAGCGGCAAATACGGCCGCGGCCGCCAGTTCGCCAAGACCGAGGCTCAGGTACCTGCGTCGCAAACTCATTCGCCGTTGATCCACCACGTGAGAAACCATATCCGTTGATCACCGCGCAGCGGGTGCGCAGCAGCTTCGAGGCTTTGCCTGAGATCGATCAGGCTCGCAGCCAAAGGAATACGGTTCACCTCGACTTGATTCGGGCGGATCATCCGGCACGTGTTGGCAGATCCGGCGGGAAACCTTTTCTGCCTAGGCAATCCACACTAGGGCTTGTCTGAAAACTAGTCCGAGATCGAGTCCACTGCTCATCCGACAAAGCCTGAAAGTGCGTCACCCGATCAGCAGTACATACATTCGTTCGCATACAGTCGGATGTGTCCCAGCGGCACCCCAGACTGGAATGTCCGCTGCGTCAACATCTGCCGATTGGGGGCTGGACGGATGGAATCGCCTGACTTACTGGGTCTGACGGTCTCACTGACGTCGTCGACGCTTATCCTCGCGTTCGTTGCTGGGCTCATGCCGCGACTCGTCGGTGATGAACCGAATCCCGTTGTCGGCATACGCACGAAGGCGACGATCTCGAGCCCCGAGGCGTGGCAATTGGCCCATCGGATTGCGTGGCCCCTTCTACGCCGGACGGCGTGGACAGCCGTAGTGGGACTGTGCATGCAGGTCGTCATCGGTGTCGTGACAGGTTTCGGATCTGTGGTGTCGGCTGTCGCCTCAACAGTCGTGTTTCTAGCGGTGCTCCTTGTCCTGCTCTGTGCAGCGTTGAAGGGCAACGCCGCGGCAAAATCGTTGCGGCGCTGACCACCCGGGCCCGCATTTGTCAGAGGTGCCCTAGTTCTCCGATTTCAGTTCCCGATACGCGGTCGTTCGCGCCGGCGTGGTCCACGGTCCCGCATCGCGAGGATCGCGGCTGCCGTGGACGCGACCGTCTTGTCGTTGTCGCGTGTCAGCCGGGCGAGCGCTTCCCGGGCCGCCGCGCCGGGAATCTCAGCGAGTGCCTGCGTGATTCGCAACCTCGTCGGGGCGTCGTCAGTGCCGTCGAGCCCTGCCTGCACGGCATCGACGACCTCACCGCTTGTCGGTGAGTGCTCCGCGAGAAGACCGAGCACCTCTCCGGCCTCGACGTCGCGTCGCCCGTCGGCGACCATCTCGAGGAGAGCGGGCATCGAGACGGCCTCTCCGCGAGATCCGAGGGTGAGAGCGGCATCAGCGCGGACTATCGCGTCCGAATCATCGAGAGCTCGCTTCAGCGCCCGAGTTGCTTCCTCGGTGTGGATCCCGGAGATGGCCGACGTCGCGCGGCGTCGAACTTCGACGTCCTCCGATTCGAGCCCCTTTGTGAGACCTGCAAGGCCCGCACCTTCGGTCCTCGCCAACGCCCACTGCAACGCTCCGGCCACGTTGGCATCCTTCTCCGACAGGATGGCCTCGACGAGTGCGTCGACGGGCAATGCCGCATTCGCATCCTGCGACAGGATCGCTTGCTGACGGTGGGCAGCGAACTCGGATTCGAGTGCACGCAACAGCGAGACCATGCGCAGGACGTCATCCCACTCCGAAGGGGCGGATGCGTCGACCCTTTCGAGTTTGGTCAGCAATTCCTCCTCCGCCGCGATCCGTTGCCGAGTGTGTTGCATGAGTTCACCCACCAAATCGGCCGGCGCGAAGTCGGGTTCGTCCAGTGCACGCTTGGCCTCGTTCAACGAGAGCCCCAACGTCCTCAAGCTCTCGACGTGGAAGAGTCGACGGATGTCGTCGGCGGAGTACTCCCGGTAACCGCCGGACGTGCGGCCCGTCGGCTTCACCAGTCCCAAGGTGTCGTAGTGACGCAGCATCCGTGTGCTGACACCACAACGCCGCGAGACCTCGCCGATCAACATCCGTCTCCCCTTCCTACGCGTCCGGGCCGATTGCCGCGACGCGCTTCGCCAACTCGTGTGAGAGTGCGAACCCACCGTCGGGGTCGTGCCAGAGTTGCTTTGTAGCATCAGCATGCGCCCGGACACGCGGATTCGGGCTCATTCCGGCCGCGTCGAGCACCGGGAGTACAGCCTCGCCGAGCCCGGTCAGAGCACGGCTCAGACTGAGCTGCATCTGCAGTTCACCCCGCCCGAGTTCGGTCGCCAGATCCGCTGCGAATGCACCCTCGACTCCTGCCGGCACGAGTGCCACTGCGGCGCGCCACGCACTGCGCGCGACCTCGTCGTCCTGGTCGTGCACCAGCGCAGAGACCTCGGGCCACGCGATCGGATCGCCGATCTTGGACAAGGTGTGGAGCGCCTGACTGCGGGCTTGCGAACCATCGGACCCAAGCTCACGGATCAGCCTCGGCACCGTAATTTCGGCCGGCAAGCGGCACAATGCCCAGGTCAGCATGTCGCGGACGAAGAAGTCCGGCTCGACGGCGCACCGATCGATCAGGGCATCCGTCAGCTCAGGGTCCGGGCGCGTGCCGACAGCGAGCGCGGCGCGCAGCCGAACCGAGGGATCAGCCGCGGCCAATGCGTCGACGAGGTGAGCATTCTGCCCACCATGGTTGGTTGTGTTCACGACAACCACCTCCTTCGTCGACCATTGGAGTCCTTGTCACTGTGTCAAGGTCAAGCGTCGCTGTCTCCGACACGGGAAATATCGCCTCGGATCACACGCCGGTTGTCGATCCTGGCCGAAAGATCATCAGCACGACGACAACGACCCAGAGCAGATTGAAGATCCCCGTCGCTGTGCCCAGTCGACGGGTGAGGCGCGTTGCGACATCCACAACGGACCCGGTTCCTTCGATCGCCGCCATTGTCAGCCGTTGGGCGGGAAGCACGACCGCGGTGAGTATCACGGCGGCAACGACGGTGAATGCGATCGAGGTGAGGATCCACAGGTCACCGAGCACTCCGAGATTGACGGCGGTGGCGACACCGAGCATCGGAACGACAACGCCGATCGTGGCATACACCCGAACGATGCGATGCAGCATGCCCGTCGTCGCAACACTGGCGCTGTCCGGATCGGCGAGCGCGGCGCGACTCGCCACCGGGAACATACTCGCCGCCACAGCGACGGGGCCGATGGCAAGAATGGCCGCAATCACGTGGAGGGACAGCAGGATTCCGGTCATGAGAT
>NZ_LVCT01000467.1:0-3544 GCF_001647205.1 Rhodococcus sp. EPR-134 | reverse complement strand
CGACGCTCGTAGTCGAAGAGCGCTTCGACCTCGAGACTTATCCGGGGCCCGAGGCATCGTTCCAACAGGTACAGGCCAAGGTCGAGACCGGATGTCACACCGCCGGCGGTGATCAGGTCACCATCGTCGACGATTCGCGCCTGGATCGGAATAACGCCGCCGGCCGCCAGTGCGTCCACGGCAAGATGGTGTGTCACGGCGCGGCGCCCTTCGAGAAGCCCCGCCATCGCCAGCGCCAAAGATCCTCCACAGACGGTCGCAACAAGAACACCAGGATCGTCGAGTGCACGCCGCATCATGACAGGCAGTTCGGTTTCCGTTGTGGCCGCGAGCCTTTCCGGCAAACTGGTGCCCGGCTGGTCCGCATCGGGTTCGAAGAGACCCGATGCTCCGGGAACGATAATCAGATCCGCGTGTTCGACATCGAGGGTTGCAGTGGCGGTCATAGCGAGTTCACCACTTCCGCTCAGGACGGTCCCAGGCCCCTCCGCACTGACGAGTTCGACACTCAACGCCCCACCGCTGGCGAGACCCCCGGCGTAGAGCACCTCGTACGGACCCACGACATCCATGGGATCGAATCCGTCGAACAACACGATCTGCGCGTGCACTGCAACCTCCGATTTTGTGCGACGCGCTCCTGTGCACGTCGCTGTTCCCACGACAGTAGGAGGAAGTTGACCTCTATGGCGACGGCTGAAAGCCAACCTTCGACGGATTTCAGCCAACCTCACATATTCTGCGAAATACCAGTTGAGAGGATATTTCACGACACGAGATCACCGAATCTCGCGCGACATACGCTACGTTTCAGACATGCATGACGTTGCAGTTCTCGCGTTGCCCGGGGTGGTGCCGATGGACCTGGCGGCACCCCTCGAAGTCTTCGGACGATGCAGGCTCCCCTCGGGTGCACCGGCGTACCGGACCTCCGTGTGCGCGCTCACCGAGGAGGTGGAGACCGGAACGTTCACGATGCGAGTACCGCACGGACTCTCACGCCTCGCCCAGGCAAGCACGATCATCATCCCGGGCACCGCCGATCTCGATGTGCCGATCGACCCCGAGATCATCGAAGCCCTCAGAACTGCCGCGGATCGCGGCACGCGCATCGCCTCACTGTGCGTCGGCGCATTCACCCTCGCCGACACAGGCCTGCTCGACGGACTTCGCGCGACGACGCACTGGGCGGCTGCGTCGGAGTTGGCCCGCCGGCACCCGGCTATCGACGTCGACGCCGCCGTTCTCTACGTAGACAACGGGCACGTCCTGACTTCCGCCGGCGCCGCGGCCGCACTCGACCTGTGCCTGTACATGGTCCGTCAGGACTACGGGTCCGCGGTCGCCGCCGACACGGCGCGGCTGAGTGTGATGCCGCTCGAACGTGCCGGAGGGCAAGCACAATTCATCGTCCACGAGCCTCCCGTACCCAGCGGGACAACCCTCAGGCCGCTACTGAACTGGATGGAAGAGAACCTCGGGGAGCAACTCGACATCACGACAATCGCGGCCAAGGCAACGATGAGCACTCGCACGCTCAACCGCCGATTCCAGGAACAAATCGGTACGACGCCGTTGCAGTGGCTCCATCACGCACGGCTCCGCCAAGCGCAATTTCTGCTCGAGACTACCGACCACTCGATCGAACGTGTTGCGGGACAGGTCGGATTCAATGCCGTCACGACGTTCCGCGAACGCTTCCGAGACCTGGTCGGTACCAGTCCACAGCGATACCGGACGCAGTTTCGAACTTCCCGCTAGCGGGCCGGTCAGCCCTTGACGTTGCCGGCAGCGGTGTTCAGAACTGTGGCGACGTCGTCGAGGATGTACGGGATGGTCAGGACCGTCAGTCCGCCGAACGCGAAGTTCTTGTCGACGCTGAAGTCCTTGGTGGATGCCGTACGCCCATCGACGATCACCGGCTGAGCTGCCACCAGTGGCTCGGCGAGGAACGCGTTCAGAGAGTCCTTGTCGTAGGCCACCACGAACAGCACGTCAGACGCAATCAGCGGCGCCTGCTCGGTGCTCAGCTCGAAGTACACGGCCTCGGGATCCTTGGCGGGATCGGCCTGCTGGATCGTCGGCTCGTTCTTCAGACCCAGCTGCTCGAGGAACTCGACACGCACGTCGGCGTTCTTACTCACCGCGAAGGTGCTCGGACTGTTCGGGAGTCCGATGGTGACGGTCTTACCTTGCAACGCAGGGTTCTTCGCAGCCGTCGCGCTGATCGCGGCGTTGGTCTTGTCGATGAGCGTGCCGGCCTCGGCCTGTTTACCCAGCGCCTGACCAGCGATGGTCACCTGGTCCTGCCACGACGCGGTCCACGGCTCGTCCTGGAAGGAAACCACCGGCGCGATCTTCGACAGTGCGTCGAATTCCTGCTGAGTGAGCCCGGAGTACGGGGCGAAGATGAGATCTGGTTCAGCCTTGGCGAACTGCTCGACAGGTGCTTCGCCCGTTCCGTCACCCGACAACAAGATCGGCTGCTCGCCACCGAGCTTGTCGAGTGCCTCGGCGTCCCACTTCAGAATGCCCTGCGCGTCGGCCCCGTACTGAGGTCCGGAGAAAGTGGGCATCGCGACCGGGACGACACCGAGCGCCAGGAGGGCGTCCTGATTGGACCATCCCCAGGTTGCGACCCGCCTGGGCTCCTCCTTGATCTCGGCCGTGCCGAGAGCCGACGTGATCGTCACCGGAAACGCGGCATTCGCCGCGGACGAAGTCTCGGTGCCACCACCGTCGTCGTTGCTGCTGCAGGCCGCCATTCCAGTTACGAGGCCGCATGCCGCCAGGACAGCTACCATCCCGCGGACACGGCTGCGCCGCTCCGATGACGCTCGACCCGGAATCCTTGTCACTGAAGCACCTCTCGACCGATTGACCTGCTCAGACACCCCGAGCGGGTGACGGCGCCTAACGTAGCACGAAGGTAACCCTATCCTCAGTTGTCGTGCGCTCTACTTTGCCCTCTGTCGTCGCACCATCTCCGCGATCCAGATGGGCGCAAACGGCGAGGTGCAGTTCGGTGGAGTCGGGTAATCCTCGAGCACCCGCAGTCGCTCACCGATCTCGATTGCCCGGGCGCGGTACTCGGCATGTTCGATCCCGATCTGAGCCAGGCAGTGATTCATCGCCCATTGCAGGCGGTCAGGAGCATCCTTCATCTCCGCCTCGATGACGTCGAGTAGCCCTGAAAGGTCAAGTCCCTCGGGCTTCTTCGCGACACGTTCGGTGGTCAGAGCCCACCCGGCGCTAGCGACCACAGGATCAGGGTCAGCGGTCCAGGCCACCCGCAACTCCTCGGCATGCGGGTTCTTCTTCACCACGTAATTGACGAGCCAGTCCTGCACCTTCGGAGTGCGGGCCTCTCGCAACATGACATCCAACTCGTCACGCTCGAACGCCTTCGGGCGGCAGATCAAAAGGGCCAACAATCGCGCCGCGGTATCGCCCGTCGCCCAAAGCTGTTGTGCGAGTTCCTGCTGAGTCTTCAATCGCTTCGCAACAGCGCGCAGTTTTGTGAGGTTCACACCGTGATCGTCAC
>NZ_LVCT01000466.1:0-277 GCF_001647205.1 Rhodococcus sp. EPR-134 | reverse complement strand
CACTACTTCTGCGATTCCCCTACAAGCAAAGCACGGGAAGGCGGGCGACCTACGTTTGAAACCTCGGCCAATGGGTACATGACTGCTCCTGAGGTGGCGGCACGTCACCATGAAGACAGGATGAACCTTGCACATGCGACGCGCCGCGAGGGCCGAGAACGTGGACGAAACCGCACGCCGCGACGAAGGCGGCGGTACGAACACTCTGACCCGGGCGATAACCGGCCCACTCCTTTTCGTGTTCATCCTCGGAGATGTTCTGGGCGCCGGTATCTAC
>NZ_LVCT01000465.1:0-469 GCF_001647205.1 Rhodococcus sp. EPR-134 | reverse complement strand
TATGCCGAACTGGTCACCAAATATCCGCGAGCGGGCGGCGCAGCCGTCTTCGCCCAACGGGCGTATCGGAAACCACTGATCTCGTTCCTTGTCGGCTTCTCGATGCTGGCGGCCGGCGTAACCAGTGCGGCGGGACTCGCCCTCGCATTCTCGGGCGACTATCTCAAAGCCTTCATCGACGTCCCAACCGTTCCAGCGGCGCTCGTCTTCCTGCTCCTGGTGGGACTTCTCAATGCCAGAGGCATCAAGGAGTCGATGCGCGCCAACGTCGTCATGACAGTCGTGGAGGTCACCGGGCTCGTCCTCGTTGTCGTCCTCGCTTGCATAGTTCTCGGGCGCGGCGACGGAACCCTGAGCCGCGTCGTGGAGTTCGACGACAGCCGATCGCCTGCACTCGCGGTGCTGGCTGCGGCACTCCTCGCGTACTACTCTTTTGTCGGCTTCGAAACGTCCGCGAACGTCGCCGAAG
>NZ_LVCT01000464.1:0-4560 GCF_001647205.1 Rhodococcus sp. EPR-134 | reverse complement strand
CGTCGCCATGGCTCTCTGCGTCACCGGATCGCTGTCAGCCCTGGCGGAGACGGTGGTACTCCTGCTGCTTTTCGTATTCATCAGCACCAACATCGCCGTCCTGGTTCTGCGCCGTGACGCAGTGCAACACAAACACTTCCGAACGCCGATCATCTTCCCGATCCTCGCTCTCGGTACGTGCGTTGCGTTGCTCACCCAGCAGAGCGCTGCGACGTGGTTACGCGCATCATTACTCTTGGCCGTCGGAGTAGTGCTGTACGCCCTCTCCCACCGCCGATCCACGAAGTGAGGTGCGATGTACAGGAGCCGGTGTGATGACCGACAGTTCTGACGCGTCAGATGTAATTCAGCGTCGAGAGCGAAAGATCAACAGGCGAACCCTGACGTACGGCGTGTCAGTCGTTCTGGCTACCACGGTTTTGGTTATCGCGATCGTGTGGTTGGGCTCCCGGCGGGGCGAATGCTTCGGTACCGACACCTTGCTGTGCTCACAGAAGGATCGCCGACTGGCGGTCTTCGTCCCGAGCCTGATGTTGCTGCTCGGGACCGTGGGCGCGTTCTTGCGAGCCTCCCTGCGATTGCACCGCCTGCGGCGCCTCTACATCCGGCCGTACATGGCGTGGGCCTTGGCGGGCCTCACCCTGACGTATCTGACCGGAGCTTACTTCTTGATCGGGGTCTAGATTCTCTGAATACGTCTGTTCAGCAACCAGATTGAGTCGACAGCCGCAAATCAGAATCGCGGATCGTCGATCGCAGTGAGGACTACTTCCCGCACTGACGTCGAAGACGACAAACTCGAGATCGAGCGCACCGTATCCACAACGTCATGTACCGGGACCAGAGATCCCTCTCCCCTGGCGGCAGCGACGTCTCGGGGCACGTCGAGTCCGTCTGCTGTATTGAGATATCCGAGATGAAGGACAGTCACAGCGAGTCTGTCCTTCCGGTAGCCCTCTCTCAACGCGTCGGCAATGCCGTTGATCGCGAACTTCGATGCACCGAACGCAACCTCCGGCCTACCGCTTCGCGGGAGTCCCGAGGTGGACCCGGTCAAGATGATCCGAGGTCGAGGACGGCCGATCATTCTCGGGATCAGGCGCTTGAGCAGGAGAATTGTGGCCGTGATGTTGGCGTTGATCATTTCGAGCATTTCCATGTCCGATTGTTCTGCGAATGCATAGTCAGTGGTGAAGGCGTCCCCTTCCCAAATCCCGACGTTGCAAATCAGGGTGTCTACACCTCCGACAAGCTCCTGATCGATCGAGTTCGCCGCCGTAACAGGGTCGGTCAGGTCTACTTCGATCCACTCGGAGACGTCGAACCCGTCAGGGCGCCGCCGAGAGATGCCGAGAACTTCGTGGCCGTCGCTCCTCAGTCCCTCGATCAAAGCACGACCGAGACCTCGGCTCGCACCGACAACAACCGCCCTCGCCACAATTACACCCTTCGTCGTCGCTCGAACCGATCCTATCGATCCAGCCGTCGCCGGTAGTTTCGTCGAGAAGCGAGAGACTCAGATTCGCACCGTAGTGCAGCTGGACAACTACGGGCTCGCCAATATTTCAGCCAGGGCACTGGCGAACTCGCGTGCTTGGTCAGAGGTGATGGTGGAGGCGGTCACACGAAGTGCCCGGTGGCACTGACCCGGCGTCGCCGAGAACTGACTTCCGTCCCGCACGAGCCAGCCAGACTCGGCGAGTCGCTCGACAATCGGTTCGGAATCCCGATCCAGCGGAACCCAGACATTGAGTCCGTCGAAAGTTTCAGGAACCTCGATATCATGTTCTGACAGTGCAGATTTCAGAAGGGTTCGGCGGCGCTCGTAGACAGCGCGAGCATTGGCGAGGCCGTCGATCACCGTCGGATCACTCAGCAGTTCAGCACTCAAGCGCTGCTGCAGGTGACTGACCCAGTTGGCGCCCGACCGGAGATGAGTGCTCAGCCGAATGCCGGTGTCGAGGTCCGAGGCGACCACTGCCACGCGCAGGTCGGGCCCGAGAAATTTCGACACGGAACGAACAAGCGCCCACCGCGTCGTGCTCATCGGAGCGAGCCGACAGTACCGATTGCTGGACACGGCAGAGAAGTGATCGTCCTCGATTACCAGAACGTGAGGGAACTCGGCCAGGATGCTTCCGAGAATCGCCGCTCGGTCGGCGCTCATGCTGACCCCGGTGGGGTTGTGCGCACGAGGGGTGCAAATAATCGCGCGCACACCACTTTCGAGAGCACGCAGCAGCCCTTGCGGGGTAATACCCGAAGTGTCGATGTCCATCGGTACCGCTCGGAAGCTGTTGGCTTTGAGCGTTCCGATGCTCGCCAGGAAGCACGGATCCTCGATCGCGACGGCGTCACCTCGGGTCAAATGAGCGGTCAACAGTCGCTCGACCGCGTCAACGGCACCGTTGGTGATGGTGATCGAGCACGGCCTTAGAACCTCGTCCTCGATCGAGGAACGTGCCCAGGAATCGAGTAGAGGCTCGGTGGCTGCGGCGCCGTACAACCGGGGCGTGTAAGTGGTCCGGTCCAACGAGGCTCTGAGATCAGGCAGCAATGCCGGATCAGGATTTCCGCTGGCGAGATCCACGCTGCCAGGAAGAGCGATACCGCCTTCTCCTTCCAGGAACGGTATGGCTCGCACGAAGCTGCCGCGCCGGCCCTGTGTCTCCACAACTCCCGCCGCCACGAGCAAGCGATAGGCTCCGGCAACTGTGTTCCGGTGAACCTCGAGATCGTCGGCCAAGGCCCGTATGGGCGGCAACGCATCCCCTGGAGCCAGTACCCCAGCACTGATGAGATTGCGGATGCCCTCGGAAATCTCGCCCGCTGTCCCGCGGACGACATAGAGCCTCACCTGGTCCGCCACAGTGCTGGTCACAGGCTCACTCTATTAGCACATGACAAAACCTCCACGCTGTGACACATTGTCACATGACAAAAAATCTGTGAGGAGACACATGATTCTGCCCGGACAATTCCGCCTCTCCGACGACGCGGTCGCCGACTCTCTCCACGCCGGTGGATTCGGACACCTGGTCACACCGGGCCCCGAGACCCTCGAAGTCACGTCGATGCCACTGCTGTACAACGCCGAAGGAAACGTGTTGGAGGGGCATCTCGCCCGGACGAATCCGCATTGGCGATACACCGGGACATCGGAGTCTCTAGTGATCCTCCCCGGCGCCGACGCCTACGTGAGCCCCGAGTTCTACCCGAGCAAGAGCGTCCACGGGAAGGTCGTCCCGACGTGGAACTACGAAGTTCTCTACGTCTACGGCCAACTGGTTGCGCACGACGACGAGCAGTGGCTGCGTGCGCACGTCACCGCACTGACAGCTCGACATGAATCCGGCCGTGAGAACGAATGGAAGGTCACCGACGCGCCGCCGCAGTTCGTCGATGCGCAGCTGCGAGGGATTGTGGGGATCGAACTGCACGTGGCCCGTGTCTACGGAAAAGCGAAGTTGAATCAAAACCGTTCCCCCGCTGATCGCTCCGGCGTCATCCGGGGTCTGGAGAAGGGCTCATTCTCCGAACGAGAGACCGCCGCAGCGATGGTCGCCGCGGGCCTCGACAACGGTTGACCGTTACGCCGTCGTCGTACGCCTTGTCTAGTCGCACATTCAGGTGAGCGGTTTTCCACCCGTCACGCCGATGACTTCCCCAGTGGTGTAACTGGATTCGCCAGAGGCGAGAAATACATAGGCGGGAGCAAGCTCGGCCGGCTGACCTGCCCGCCCGAGCGGAACGTCGTCCCCGAACGTCTCGAACTTCTCCTTGGGCATCGTCGCCGGAATCAGTGGCGTCCAAATCGGTCCAGGTGCAACGGCATTGACCCTGATTCCCTTCCGTGCGACATCGGCGGCCAGCCCCTTGGTGAAGTCGATGATGCCCGCCTTTGTCGTGGCGTAATCGAGCAGCTCGGGCGACGGGGACGCACCTTGGATGGACGAGGTATTCACGATCGTCGATCCGGGCTCCATCTGCGCGATCGCTGCTTTGGAGAGCCAGAATAGTGCGTAGAGGTTGGTTTTCATCACACGGTCGAATTGTTCGGTGGTGATATCGGCGATGCCGCCCATCTGCACCATCTGAAACGCGGCGTTGTTCACCAAGATGTCCAGTCCGCCGAGTTCACGCACCGCGGTTTCGACCAAAGCAGAACAGTGTTCCTCGCTTCGGAGATCTCCCGGCACCGAGACGGCTTTGCGACCTGCCTCCTCGACCCAGCGAGCGGTTTCCCGAGCGTCCTGTTCTTCCTCGTCGAGATAACTCAGGACAACGTCCGCGCCTTCTCTGGCAAATGCAATCGCGACCGCACGTCCGATGCCCGAATCTGCTCCGGTGACAATCGCACGCCTTCCTTCGAGTCGACCGCTCCCTCGATAGGTGTTTTCACCGTGGTCGGGAGGAGAAATCATGTCTGCGGTGAGACCGGGGTGTGCGATCTCCGCCTGCCGCTCACGCACAGGAGCGGGGAACCGCGTGGTCGGGTCCTGCATTGCGTACTGGTCCGGCATATCGATACTCCTCAGGTGACGCAGTTTCTCGTGGGCT
>NZ_LVCT01000463.1:0-5422 GCF_001647205.1 Rhodococcus sp. EPR-134 | reverse complement strand
ACGCTCTTCGCATTGGCAGCCGCCTGGCAGATCTTCGGAATGCTCGGCGACGAGGACGTCAAAGGTATTCCGAAGTTCAGCGACGTGGCAGTGGCCCTTGTGAACGAACTCGGCACATCCTCGTTGTGGACATCACTGGGACAAACGGTGACCACCACAGCGATCGGTTTGGCGCTGTGCCTGGTGATCGGAATCCCGGCAGGACTGCTGCTCGCCGCGCACCCGTTCCTGACAGTCTCCTCCCGTTTCGTCATCGACTTCTGCCGAACCGTTCCGCCGCTCGCAATCATTCCGCTCTTTCTGCTGATCATGGGCCCGACGCAACGGATGGCGGTGGCACTGATCGTGGCAGTAAGTGTGTGGCCGATTCTGCTCCAGACGATTCACGGTGTGCGCAACGTCGACCCGGAACTGCTGGCGACCGCACGCTCCTTCCGACTTCCGCTGTGGCGCAGACTCGCTCTCGTCGTCGCACCGGCGTCGATGCCCTACATCTTCACCGGGATTCGCATCTCGGCAACACTGAGCTTGCTGCTGACCATCGGTGCAGAATTGATCGCGGGCGTGCCGGGACTCGGTAAGGAGATCCTGCTGAGCCAATCCGTCCCCGATCGAATGTTCGCACTGATCATCGTCGCCGGACTACTCGGAATGCTGCTCGCCTTCGCCGTGATGGCGATCGAGAATCGTTTACTTGCCTGGCATTACATCCCGAGGAGGATGACGACGTGAAGATGATGTCAGGACTTCGACTCCTCGTGTGGGAGTTGTGGCTGCCGATCTTGATCGTCGTCGTATGGTACTTCGGTTCGGAGTCGAGCAAGTCGCCTTACTTCCCGCCGCTGTCGCGTATCTGGAAAGCGTTTGTGGACAACTGGTTCGGTCCGGGATTCGTCCACGACGTCGTACCGAGCTTGACCAACCTTGCCTTCGGTCTCGCCGTGGCACTGGTGGTCGGCGTCGGTGCCGGTCTCCTGCTGGCAATGTTCCCGCTGGCTGCCGACATTGCCGATCCGTTTCTCCAGTTCTTCCGCGCTATTCCGGCGCTGGCCGTATTACCCGCTCTTTTCATCGTTTTCGGAACCGGTTCGACGGGTAACGTTGCCGCCATCGCCTTCGGCGCGGTCTGGCCGATACTCCTCAACACCCTCGACGGCATTCGCTCCATCGACCCGAGTATCCGATTGGTGGCGCGCAGCTACCGGATCCGTACACCCCTCCTGGTGACGCAGGTACTCCTCCCCGGAGCGATGCCGCAGATAACAGTCGGTATCCGCACCAGTCTCGCGATCGGTGTCGTCATCATGGTCGGAAGCGAAATGTACGTCTCCACTGCAGGAATCGGTCACTTCGTGATCGTCGCGCAACAGACCTTCGCGATCGCCGACATGTGGTCCGGAATTCTCCTGCTGGGAATCATCGGATACGTGCTCAACCTCGGATACGGCGTGATCGAACGATGGTTGCTCAGATGGCAGCCGCGGACCCACGACGCGCTCGCAGTGAAAGGAAACTGATGTCATCCACAGAATCTGCGGCATCGAAACCCGCAGTCGAACTGAGCGGCCTCGGGGTGACCTACGGCGGTCCCACCGGCCGCGAAGTGCTCCGCGGCATCGATCTGTCCGTTGCACCCGGAGAAATCGTCTGCATCGTCGGCCATTCCGGCATCGGCAAGAGCACGCTGATTCGTTGCATCGCCGGTCTGCAGAAGCCGACCACCGGTGAGGTCCGCATCGCCGGGATCGCGATCGATGCACCGCCGGCCACGCTGGCTCTCGTGTCACAGGACTACGGACGCACACTGATGCCGTGGCTTCGAGTGGGCGAGAACGTTCGCCTGCCGCTACGGGGCAACGGTCTGGCGCGGAAGGTTCAGAACGAGAGGGTTGGCGATGCACTTGCCGTTGTCGGTCTAGGCGGTGCTGCGCGTTCCTACCCCTGGCAGTTGTCCGGCGGAATGCAGCAGAGAGTGGCGATAGCTCGCGCTCTCGCCTATCGGCCGCAGGTACTCCTCATGGACGAACCCTTCGCGTCGGTCGATGCGCAGACCCGCGCGGAACTCGAAGACCTGCTGCTGACGCTTCAGCGTGATCTTGGCATCACCGTCCTCCTCGTCACCCACGACGTCGACGAATCGGTGTACCTGTCCGATCGAGTGGTCGTCCTCGGCGGAACTCCGGCATTGACGCAGGACATCGTCGACGTCCCGTTGACCGGAGCTCGAGATCAACTGACCACCAAGGCAGACCCACTGTTCATCAAGTGCCGTACCAGGGTCCTGTCCGCGATCCAGCAGTCGAAGGTGGTGGCGCCCGTGTCGTAAGCGCCTCGCCTAGGCTGGCTCCGTGATCCTTCTCCTCATCGGCCTCGCGCTGCTCGGATTCTGCGGCTACCGGTTCAGGCAGGATCGACGGAGGCTGAGCAACGGCGTCTACCTACTTCTCGGACTGATCTTCACCGGTCTGTGGATGTTGCAGTCGGGTGCGCCGGGAACCGAGGTCCCGTCGTTCGTCATCGCGACGATCGCTCTGCTCTCGCCGTTGCTGGTGCTCATGCTCGCAGGATTCCTGATCGTCAACGGAGTCACGATGCTGCGGCGCGAGGGATTCAGCGTCGCGAATCTGCTCTCACTCGTCGCCGGACTCGGCCTGCTCGTTCCCTACGTGTTGCTCGCATCAGCGCTGCTGACGCAGAGATATTGGCTCGCAGTCGTTCTCGGTTCGTTCAGCCTGGTCGCGTCGTACCTGGGGTTTCTGTTCACGAGCTTTCTGCTCTACTCCTACGTCTACGGACGCCAGAAGTACCAGCCCGGGATGGACGCGATAGTGGTTCACGGCGCCGGGCTTTCGGGCGCCGACGTGACACCCCTGCTTGCCAGCCGTCTGGACAAGGCGGCCGACGTCTTTCGCGCCGAGGTCCGCGAAGGACGTTCACCACTGTTGGTCGTGAGCGGCGGGAAGGGTTCGGACGAGGTGGTCAGCGAGGCGGAGGCAATGTGCGTCTACCTCGTCGATCACGGGATACCGCGCGAGAGCGTGATTCTCGAGGACCGCTCGACCACCACGCTCGAGAACCTCGAGTACACCAGGGACCTTCTCCGTGCCAACACCACGAAGCCTCGAATGGTGCTGGTCACCAGCAACTTCCACATCCTCCGAACTGCGACGTTTGCCCGAAGCCTCGATCTGGATGCGGAAGTCATCGGTTCCCACACCGCCCGGTACTACCTGCCGAGCGCCATTCTGCGCGAGTTCGCCGCCGTCACGGTGGAGCACAAGTGGCTCAACGGAACGGTCTGCCTGATCCTGGCCGCCCTGCCCCCACTGGTGGTCTGGGCGGTCGGAGGCATTTCGTAGCCGAATTCAGCGAATCAGGCTCTCGACGGCCATCGGTCGGCGACCCAAAAGCAGTTCGACGGCCGCGCTGCCGGCAAGAAAATCGTGGTGGTTGTAGAACTCGAACATCGCCGCCAGACGCGAGCTGGCGTTGACGTCAAGGCTGCTGCCGATCTGTTCGCGCCATTGATCCACGCTGATCTGATCTATCGCGACGGTCCGTGACGTCTGCTTTTCCACCATCTGTGCCACCTCCATGACGCTCAGAGCTTGCGGGCCGCCCACCTCGTACGTCGCTCCGTGATGTTCACCCGAGCCCTCGCTCAGTACGACCGCGGCAACAGCCGCCACGTCCGCCAGACTCACGAACGAGAACTTCGTTTCCGCGCTGTACGGCAGGACGATGGTGTCAGACCGACCAGTGAGTACCGCCTCGAAATTCTGCGCGTACGCACACGGTTGCAGCACAGTCCATTTCAAGGGTGAACGATGCAGCTCGTCCTCACACCTGGCTTTGTCCAGGTGATGCGGCATGGACGGGCTGAACGGCCACGCGACGGAGTGATAGACAAAGTGCTCCACTCCCGCCGATGCCGCTGCCGTCAGCGCATTGCGAAGCAGTGCGGGCTCGTCGGGATGGACGTTCGGGGCAATGAAGTACACGCCTCGGCACCCGGCGAGCGCCTTGCGCAGTCCGCTTCCGGTTTCCAGTTCTACCTCGAAGTCCCCGTCGACACGCGCCTTTCGCACCAGTCGCCGAACTGTCACGCTCGGCGGCAGTGCAGCGACGACTGCCTCACCGGTCTTACCCGCGGCGCCGATCACCGCGATGTCGGCGCCGCGAGCAATTCCGTTCTCCATGAGAGTTTTCCGTCCTAGACGTAGTCGTAGACCGCTGAGGTGGCGCCACCGGAAAGCTGCGCGTAGCCCGGACCCCGATCGAAGAAGGGTTCGTTCTCACCGCGTTCCGAGCGCAACTGATCCCGTAGCTCCGTGGTAGCAGCCTCGTCGACGGTCGGCTCGTCACCCTCGATCACGACGACAACGCCGTAGTCGTCGCGTGCACCCTCTACGGAAACCTTGCGCCACTGAATGTCTCGCAAGACCTCTTCGGTCGGGCGCTCCAGTGGATCTCCCCAACCGCCACCACCGGTGGTGCGAATCCGTACGACCTCGCCGGCCTTGATCGGCTCGGCATCGGTCAGCGCGTCGAACTCACGCTCGTTCGGTCCACCCGGATCCAGGACGACGGAGAACGGCCGACCGGCCTTGCCGCCCTTGACTCCCCAGCAGGCGAGGATCGAACGGTCCGCGATGGACATGAAGTGAGCATCCTTGAGCATGCGGATGTGCTTCTCGTATCCCAGACCGCCGCGGTAGCGTCCGGCTCCGCCCGAATCCATGGCCAGACCGAGCTTTTCGACGATGAAGGGGAAACGGCTCTCGGTGAATTCGGTCGGCAGGTTCCGCGAATCGGGAACGACGTGAATCGTGTCCTCGCCGTCGGCGTAGTAGCGTCCGCCGGAACCTCCGCCGAGCACCTCACGCATGAGGTACGAGTGGCCCTCGAAGTCCTCACCGTAAACACCGGTGTACCTGATGGTCTCCTGATCGGCGGGCATGTTGCCGTCCACAGCCTTGGCCACGACGCCGGCCAGCACTCCGAGCAGACGGAGGATGACAAACGTGCGCGCGTTGGTGGGAGCGGGGAAGATCGGGGTGATCAGTGTTCCCTTCTCGGGGAACTTCATCTCGATCAGCGGTACGACGCCCTCGTTGACATCCAGTTCGGCCATGCGCTCCGGGGTGTCCGCGAGGTTACGCAGAATCGGGGCCAACCACTTGATGAGGAAGTTTCCGTCCGCGTAGTCACCGCAGTGGTTGATCGGACCCTTTGCCTGCGGTCCGGTTCCGTTGAAGTCCAGGATGAGTCGCTCGCCGCCCTCGTCCTCCGGCCGCGTCTTCGTGAGCGTGATGCGCTGGATGTGGAGCATCGGCTCGTCGACGCCGTCGTGCTCGGCGTAGTCCTCCCACGTGTACTCACCGACCGGGATCTTGCTGAGGATCTCGCGACGGTACGTCTC